>DATBLC010000184.1:0-28760 GCA_036555515.1 Binatia bacterium | reverse complement strand
GCTCGCCGGCGGCCAATACTACGGAAGAATAAGGCTGAGGACGGTCAAAGTCCTGGTTTCCCCAGTGCGCGGCAAGATAGCCCGCGACCCGCGAATGGTCGATTTGCAGCGCCAATATCGTACGGCTGTCATCGTATGGATAAGCCATCATGAGCGTCATGCCTCCCTGGCCGATTTCATGGAAAATCTTTCGTTGATACCTCAAAGCATTCTTATTGTTTAGCGCTTAAAACAGCGTGCCGCCGCCTAGGATCACAGCGACGGGGGCCTGTATGGAATTCATCGAGGCCACGGCGCCCGTCAGCGCCGGGCGAATGTCTTCTGTCTTAGTTACGAATTCGTAACTGATGCGCATGGCATCCAACAACGGCGCGGTGCCCCATCCCATGGGCACCGAGAACCAGCGTTTGTCATGGAAGCCGCCGCGATGGGCGATCAATAGCAGCATAGGTACGCCAAACGGTATCGGACCGCGCATCAGCGCGTAGGGCGTGACCGCGAAACCAGTATTTTCCATGATTAAGACCGGCTTTTTGCCGCCTAACCAGGCGCCCATGCAGATGCCGACGCCATCGCCTTCGTTGGCGACCTGGACATAATCGATTTTGGCCACCGCGCTCAATGGCATATAGAGTTCCTGAAATGCCGAGTCCGGCAAGCATGCCGCGAAATCGATACCCGACTCGATGAGCGCATCGAGCGCTTCCTGTGCAGCTACAGCAATCATCTTGTCTTCACCATCCGGCCGCTAAGTGGCTGTGTACGAGAATGATCGGCTTTCCCTGGCCAGCGCGAAATTACCGCTACACCGATCCCTCCAAAATGTTGATTCCCTCGGTTTGCTGAATAAAGCGGACGAAACGGAACTTGTTCTCTTGCCCGTTGAAATCTGGTCCAGCGCCGCGCCGATATCCAGCTTCTATCTTGCAAACGATCACGGCGGGTCCGCCCGATTCGATAAAGCGAGAAAACTTATCATTGAAACCATCGGCGCTTCTGACCGTCGCGGTCATCTCAATGCCCGCGCCTTTCGCCATCGCCGCCAAATCGGTGCCGTGGGCGGTCTGGCTCGATGGTCCGCCGCGGCTGCCGTACAACTGTTCATTATCGAAAGCGACAATGCAAAGGTTTTTAGGTTGATACATGCTGATGACGGGAAGAATACTCGGTGCAAGCAGCAAGCTGCCATCCGTGTCCAAAGCAATGACTTTTCGCCGCGGCAGCGCCTTCGCAAGACCGAAGCAAACGGGGGTTACCATACCCATCCCGACCAGATAAAGATTGGCCGGGCGATGCAAATTATGAAAGCACTCGTTCGTGGTGCCGGCCAGGGCCGCGACGAGGATGTCATTTTCATCCAGAAACTCGCCAAGCCGACATAATATTTGCTTTCGTTCGACCTTTGATCCGGACATATTCAATCCTTTGTATTACTGTAGTTCAGAGTTTCGTAGTTTGCGTAAACTCTCTGGTGCTCCGATATGCCCGACCTATAACAGCGTAGACGCGGCGAATTCAAGCAAAAAGCCGTATCCTCTGCCGTATTATCGGTGGTCTGGGCAATTAACAATCACGACGCGTGTCCGGCTCAAAGTGGCGCCTTTGGCGCGGTTCAAGGTTGGGAGGCGGGGACGTTGAACGTTGATCTTTCAACGCTGAACAGGCGGAGCCCTTGAACGTTGAACAGCCACTGACCCACTGCCTGCGATCGAAAGAACTAAGGCTCGCGGTCAAGCCTAGTTCCCAATGAGCTAAGTTAACCTGAGTGGTGACGATTAGGGCAGTTTGATGGCGAGTTGTCGTCCGAGAGCGCGGAAAGTTTCGACCCAGGCCTTGGCTTGTTCGTCGCCGCGCGCCTGTAATTCCTGCATCTTCGGAAAGAGATTTTTTAACAACCCGTAGTAAATATTCTGTATTTCCCAGAGATCGACGCCAAAGGGCAGGAACTGAATCACGCTCGCGGCACAATGCAATTGCTTCAGGCCGGGCCCGGTCGGGTCGGCGGCCAGCCGCTCTGCCATCCTTTCAAGATTATGCCGGAATGTGAATTCCAGGGTGGGCGCGTCGATGTTTACGCCTTCAAGCGTTGCGGTTTCTAACAATGAGCAAACTAGATCTGAGTTGATATCATCTTGTTCCAGCGCCCCGCGCAAATATCCATTCAATACCAGCTCGGCGGACGCGTAGAATGCCTTGGGTAGTGGGATATGGAGATTTGTGAGAAAACGCATCATGGGTGCGCGGCGTTCATAAATTTGTCGATAAAGCGTCTCGGTTTCGCTGAGGGCGGAAGCAAGGATCACCTCCAGGACTTTGCGCTGCTCGTCGCGAAACAGCGAGCTCACGGAATAATTCGACTCGCCGAAGCCCCGTTCCATTATCCGGATGACTTCGGCAAAATCGGCGCGCATGAACGGCTCCATCTCGGCCCGAGTCAATTCGCGATAGGCGTCGGGTCCAATGAACTTCCGCACTCCGGCGCTGACGTTGTGATCGCCCATGTGAAGTACGCCAAACGTTAACACTTCCGATTCACGGGTGATTTCCGACGTGAGCTTTACGCGGCCGACAGCCATTTTGGCCAGGCCGGCGGCGAAAACCTGGCAGTCCTCCCGCTCGGCTTCGAAGCAGTAGACTTTCGTTCGATCGGAATAGTCTTCGAAGAGCGAGCTGACGGCGTAGTGCGCGCCGAGGCGCTCCCAGTCGACTTTCGCGGGCTGCACGAATTTTTCATAGATGCGCCGGCCGTCGCCATGCTCCGAAATGTTGCTCTTGGCCGCCGCCAAGCGTTCGACGAACTGTCGTTCTACGGAATCGCCGGACAGCTCCTGGGTCAGTTGCATCGCGCGCCCGGCAAATTGGATGAGCTGGACCGTTTCGATCCCCGAGAGGTCGTCGAAAAACCAACCGCAGCTGGTGTACATGAGCATGGCGTGCCGCTGCATCTCGAGCAGCTTGAGCGCCGAAATCGTCTCTTCCGCGGTGAGAGCGCGCGCGGCATGGCGGTAGAAAAAGGTTTTGACTTTATCGGCGGAGCGGTCGAGGACGACCTTCACATAATCATCGCGCGCCGCCCACGGATCTTTGAGGAGCTTTTGGCCCAGTTCTTCGAACCGCAACGCGAATTGATCGCGCAGCCAATCCAGCGCATCGCGCAGCGGCCTGCGCCATTCTTGATTCCAGTCAGGTTGGCCGCCGGAGTTGCAACCGCAGTTGCTCCGCCAGCGCTCGACGCCGTGAGTGCAGCTCCACGAAGTGTTTTCGTTGATTTCAACCAGGTGAGTCGGCGGGTTTTTTTCCAGGAACTCGCCGTAGTTGGTGAGCTTCGCCAATTGGTTCGACTCGATGTGGTTCAATGCGTAGGCCAATGCCATGTCGCCGAAACGGTGGTGATGGCCGTAGCTTTCGCCGTCGGTAGCGATGTGGACCAGCTCCGGCCAATCCCGATCCTCGGAAAAAACCCCCGCGAGCCGGTTGGCAAAATGCTCGCCGCTGGACAATAGCCCCTCGAATGCAACGCCCCGCGAAATTGGCCCGTCGTAGAAAAACAGCGCGATCCTCCGGCCCGAAGGCAGCCGTTGCTCGTAGGCCTGAGTTGGGTCGATATGACCGCCTTTCACGTCGCGCAGCGCGCGGCCGCCAATGCGGCGGACATTTCCGGCCTGGTGCGGCGCCAGGATTGTAAATCTGATCCCCAACTCGGCGAGCATATCGAGTGTTTCAACGTCCACGGCGGTTTCAGGTAACCACATGCCCTCCGGCTTGCGCTTGAACCGGTGTTCGAAGTCGGCGATGCCCCAAAGAATTTGTGTGCGGCGGTCCCGCCGATTGGCCAGCGGCATGATCATGTGGTTGTAGGTCTGCGCCAAAGCCGAACCGTGTCCCGAAAAGTTATTCTGACTCTCGCGGTCCGCCTCCTGAATGGCCAGGTAGACATTCGGCGCTTTGGCTTCGAGCCACGAGAGGAGGGTCGGGCCGAAGTCGAAACTGATCTTCGAGTAATTATTGACGAGCTGAATGATCTGGTTCTCGGCGTCTAGAATGCGCGAGAGCGCATTGACGGCGTAGCACTCCGCCGTAATGCGCTCATTCCAGTCGTGATAGGGGTATGCCGAGTCCTGAAGCTCGATGGCTTCGAGCCAGGGATTCTCCCGCGGCGGCTGATAAAAATGGCCGTGTATGCAAATGTAGCGGTCCATGGTCCAATGAAAGACAAAGCGTTCAAAAAGTTCAAACCGTTCAAGTTGTTCAAAACGATCGCCCGGTTATTCGACGGCTTGAACGATTTGAACGGCTTGAACTACTTGAACCGGCTGCGCCGCAGTACGGCTTACTGTCCCCCGGTCGTGATCCAACTGGTCCGCCGCTCGCCGCGGCAAAGCACGACGATACCGCCCTCGGAGACATAGTATCGCTTCCGGTCTTGTTCCAGGTTATAGCCGATTTCAGCTCCCGGCGGGATCACGTTGGACTTGTCGATGATGGCCCGGCGGATCTTGCAGCCGCGGCCGACTTCCGTCCAGTCCATGATCACCGAGTCTTCGATCTGGCTATAACTATGAATGCGCACGTTGCGGCCGACGACGCAGTTGTGCACCGCGCTCCCGCTGATGATAGATCCTTCGGCGACGATCGAATTCACCGCCATCCCTTGACGGTCCCGCCAGTCAAAGACGAATTTCGCCGGAGGATCGCCATAGCCGACGGTTCGGAGCGGCCAACTGCGGTTGTAGAGGTTGAAAGATGGGTCCACCGAGCAAAGGTCCATGTTAGCTTCGAAATAAGCTTCGAGGGTACCGACGTCGCGCCAGTAGCTCGCTTCCTCGCCTTTTTGCGTCGACGGCACGCGGTTTTTGCGAAAGTCGTAGGCGTAAACGTTACCCTGCTCGAATAGGATTGGGAGGATGTTGCGGCCGAAGTCGTGCGCGCTCGACGGATTGTCGTTGTCCGCCGTGAGCATCTGCACCAGCAGGTCGGTGTTGAATAAATAATTACCCATGGAAGCGAGCGCGTACTCGGGCTCGCCGGGAATGGCCTTGGGCTGGCTGGGTTTTTCTTCGAAACCGATGATGCGCCAGTCGTCGTCCACTTCCATGATGCCGAACTGTGAGGCCTCTTCAATTCTTACCGGCAGCGCCGCCACTGTAGCTTCCGCGCTTTTCTTCTGATGATCGTCGATCATTTGGCGGATGTTCATGCGGTAGATATGGTCCGCGCCAAAGACCGCGACCAATTTAGGGTTATGCCGTTCGATCAGGAACAGATTTTGATAAACCGCGTCGGCAGTGCCTTGATACCAATCCGTGCCCATGCGCATCTGCGCCGGCACCGGCGTGATGAAGTGATCGCCGAGAAAGTCCGTGGTGCGCCATCCCCGGTCGAGATGCTCTAGCAAAGACTGCGCTCTGAACTGTGTGAGAACGTAGAGCGATAGAATGCCCGAGTTGACGAAATTTGATAGCACGAAGTCGATAATTCTATATCTGCCGCCGAAGGGGACTGCGGGCTTGGCCCGGTGTTCCGTCAATGGGAAAAGCCGTTCGCCTTTACCGCCCGCCATGATGATGCCAAGGACGTACATTAGGAGCCTCAGATCGCTTGGGTCTCTCCGGTTAGCAATTTTCGGTATAACTCATCATACATCCGGGTAGAACGGTCCCAGGAAAAATCTTTATTCATGGCCCGGCGCTGCAGCGCGGCCCACGAGCGCTTGTTGCGGAACGTCTGCAACGCCCGATCGACCGCTCGTGACAAAGCTTGGGCATCGTAAGGCGCGAAAACGAACCCCGTGCCGGTCCCGCGTTCGGCATCGTAGTCTTCCACCGTGTCTTTCAATCCACCGATGGCGCGCACGATCGGAATTGTACCATATTTCAAACTGAACATTTGATTGAGCCCGCAAGGCTCATATTGCGAGGGCATTAAAAAGCAATCCGCGCCGGCTTCGATTTGATGCGCCAGGGCTTCGTCGAAGCCGAGGCGGGCGGCAAATTTCTGTGGATAGCGCGCCGCTGCGGCGGTAACCAACTCTTCAAAACGCGGTTCGCCGCTTCCCAGTATTGTCATTTGCAGATCGGACGTCATGAGCGGATCGAGGATCTTTTCGAGGAGATCGAGGCCCTTTTGCGCTGTCAGGCGCGAGACCATGCCGATGAGCGGCAGCTCGTCTCGCTCAGGCAATCCGAAGGTCCGCTGCAGGGCGTTCTTGCAGCTCTTTTTCCCCGCCAAGTTGGCGGCGCCGTAAGATTTGGCGATATAAGGATCGTTTTGCGGGTTCCACTGGTTGTAGTCTACGCCGTTCAAAATTCCCACGGTGTCGCGCTGCCGCCCGCGCAGCACGCCTTCAAGGCCGAAACCCTGCTCGTTTTCCATGATCTCTCGGGCGTAGCTCGGGCTCACCGTGGTGATTTTATCGGCATAAACCAGGCCTCCCTTGAGAAAATTGACGTTGCCGTAGAATTCCAAAAACGGCGGAGTAAACAGGCTCCCGGGCAAATTCAACAGGGGCCATTGCGAGGATGGAAAGATGCCCTGAAAGCCGAGGTTGTGGACGGTGAGCACCGTTTTGGCGCGATGAAGCTCGGCATAGCGCGCCTGCTGCGCTTTTAAGAACACAATCGCCAATGCTGTCTGCCAGTCGTGGCAGTGCATTACATCCGCTTGGTTTTGCCTTAGGACTTCCAGCGCGGCCCGCGAAAAGAAAACAAAGCGTTGGGCATTATCCGGATAATCTTCGACCGGCGAGCCGTAAAGAAACTCGCGGTCAAAATAGCGGTCGGCGCGGATGCAATAGACGGAAACATTATTTTCCACCCGTCCCCGCAGTACCGAGGCCTCTTCCTGCCGGTCAGACACCGGCACCGAAAGTTTCATGGCCGTCTCTTCCAACGCGAACTCTCCCCGCAGCACCCCCGAGTACGCCGGCATGATCAGACTCAAGTCATGACCGAGACGTGCCAAGGCGCCGGCAAGAGTTCCGACGACGTCCGCCAACCCGCCGGTCTTGGCGAACGGGACGATCTCCGAAGATATCATGGCGATCTTCATCTTGCGCTTTTGCCGGGCCGAGCAGTTTCTTTCGGCGCCGGACTAAATTTAACCCTCGTTCTTGAAAAACAATACCGCGAGCGGCGGCAGCGTGACGGTCAGCGAGAAGGGCCGGCCGTGCACCGCACTCGGTATCGCTTCGGCACCGCCGCTGTTGCCCATGTTGCCGCCCCCATATGCCCCGGCGTCACTGTTCAATACCTCGCGCCAATGGCCGCCGCGCGGCACGCCGATGCGATAATCCAGTCGCGGCACCGGCGTAAAATTGCAGATCACCAGAATAATCGTCGAAGTCGATTTGCCTCTGCGAATCAAGCTCACGACGCTGTTGTTGGCATCGCCGCAGTCGATCCATTCGAAGCCCGCCGGCTCGCAATCCCATTCGTGCATGGCCGGTTCGCTCTTGTAGACGTGGTTCAAGTCGCTCAGCCATTTGCTCAATCCGGCATGGAGCGGATAGTCAAGCAAGTACCACTGCAAACTTTCATCATGCACCCACTCGCGCCACTGGCCGAACTCACCGCCCATGAAAAGCACTTTCTTCGCGGGCTGGGCGTACATGTAGCCGTAGAGAGCTCGCAGATTGGCGAACTTCTGCCAGTCATCGCCGGGCATTTTGCCGATTAACGATCCTTTGCCGTAAACCACCTCGTCATGGGACAGCGGTAGCACGAAGTTTTCGTGAAAGGCATAGAGCATGCGGAAAGTCAGCTTGTCATGATGATAGCGCCGGTGGATCGGGTCTTTGCTCATGTACTCCAGGGTATCGTGCATCCAGCCCAGGTCCCACTTGAGGCCGAAGCCCAGTCCGCCGACATAGTTGGGCCGCGAAACCATCGGCCATGCCGTCGATTCCTCTGCGATCGCTTCCACGTCGGGAAATTGCCGGTAAACTTCGGCATTCATGCGGCGCAGAAACTCGATGGCTTGGATGTTTTCGTTGCCGCCGTGTTCGTTGGCAATCCACTCGCCGTCTTTGCGGGCATAGTTGAGATAAAGCATCGACGCCACGGCATCGACACGCAAGCCGTCGACGTGATACCGGTCGAGCCAGAACAGCGCGTTACTGATCAAATAACTCCGGACCTCTTTACGGCCGTAGTTGAAAATATAGCTATTCCATTCCGGGTGATAGCCCTGGCGCGGGTCGGCGTGCTCGTAAAGGTGGGTGCCGTCGAAAAAGGCGAGCCCATGCTCGTCGGCGGGAAAGTGCGACGGCACCCAGTCGAGGATCACGCCGATGCCGTACCGGTGCAGCGTGTCGATGAGAAACATGAAATCCTGGGGCGTGCCGTAGTTGCCCGAAGGGGCAAAGTAGCCGGTGATCTGGTAGCCCCAGGAGCCGAAGAAAGGATGGTCCATAACCGGCAAAAATTCCACGTGTGTGAAGCCCATGTGGCGCAGGTAATCCGCGAGAATAGGCGCGAGCTCGCGGTAAGACAGCGAGCGGTTGTTTTCTTCGACAACGCGTCGCCAGGAGCCGAGATGCATCTCGTAGATCGCCATCGGCTTATCGAGACCCTGGTGATGGCGGCGCTCGGCCATCCACTGCTGGTCGTTCCATTGATAATCGAGATCCCAGACGATGGAGGCGAATTTTGGCGGAATCTCGTTGAAGATGGAAAAGGGATCGGCCTTGTCGGCGCGATAGCCGCTAAAGCGCGAGCCGACGTGATACTTGTAGAGCGAGCCTTTGCCGACGCCCGGAATAAAATCGTCCCAGATGCCCGAGTTTGCCTTCGGCCGCAAGCAGTGCTTGCCTTTCTCCCAACCGTTGAAATCGCCGATGACGCTTACATGGTTGGCGTTTGGCGCCCACACGGCGAAGTAGACGCCGCTCGCGCCGTCGTGGTTCCCGATATGAGCGCCCAGTTTGTCGTACAGGCGAAAGTGGCTGCCTTCGTTGAAGAGGTATAGATCATCGTCCGTGAGCGGGCTGAGCGACGGTGCCGGAATTGTCAAGTTGTCACCTCGCGTTCTTTCTAATGTCGTCGATCATTCTCAACGTGTCGAGAAGCCCCGGCACGCGCCCGATTTGCTCCAGGGAAAAGCGCGCCTTGCGCTTCCAGTTGGGACGTTCCTCCCAGGTGCCCGGCACGTTTTGCGGCGCCGGCTCCAACCAGAGATCCTCGAGATTGACGAGTAAAAACTCGGCCTCGCTATCGGCCAGAACGCAAAGCCAGGCGCGCAGCACCGCTGCCGGCGTGGCTTCGCTGTTGTCTAGCCTTTTGGCGGCGCGAAGATAGCTCGCCAGCGCGTCACGCTGCGCGGCGCGGTAGCCATGTTCGGAGCGGCTATCCGATTTGTTTATGAGCCCGAGCGCGATGCGATCGTCAATATCTGCGCCATTCCAAAAACCGGCGAAAGTTGGCGTGTCGTGGGTGTTAAGGCTGGCGATGGTTCGGCGTCCCGGCCGGTCCATGGCGTTGTGCGGCTCGGTGCGCACGCCGAATTGGCTCACATACATGCCGCGTATCCCGTGCCGCTCCATGGCGGCGTTGACCGCCGGCGGCACGGTGCCGAGATTCTCACCGACGATCTGCGCTTTGTGCCGGTGCGATTCTAAATTTAATACGGCGTAGAATTCTTCCGCGGGATAGCGCACATAAACGCCTTCGTTTGGCGCGAAACCGTCTGGCACCCAGTAGAGGCGATGCAGACCCATGACGTGATCGATGCGCAGTATCTTGGCATGTTCTAATTGGTGGCGCACGCAGTGAATGAAATAACGGTAACCCTGGCGCCGAAGTCCTTCCGGGTCGAGCGGCGGAAAGCCCCAGTCTTGTCCCTTGGTGAAAAAGTTGTCCGGCGGCGCCCCGCCGCTGGCGTCGAGGGCAAAGGCGGAGCGCTCGCGCCAGACATCGTAACCGTCGCGGTTTACTCCCAGCGGAAAATCCAGGTAGAGCGCCGGGCCTCCGGCATTGGTTTTCGCGCCGAGAACGCGCATCTGTTCATCAGCCTGCCATTGGACGTAAAGATGATACTGTTTGATATGTTCAACATAGTCGCCGGGACGAAGCGTGCCATCCCGGCTGGCGCCCTCCCACCGCTGCCAGGGCTTGCGTTCGCCATCGGTTTTAGCGCGAAAGGCGGCGTAATCCTGGGCCACCGGATGAGTGGCGACGAAGCGCTCAAACTCGGCGCGCCTTTCGGACGGCTGCCGCAGAAGACACCTCAAGAGTTCGTTGAGCACTTTGCGTTTGAGAGCCATGGCGCGGCGATAGTCGACCAGGGGCGCGGCGCGCAGAGAGTCAATCTCGGTTTGAAAACCGGCAGAACGAATGATTGACCTCGCGGCGACACATCGCTTGAGTTCCGCGATGCGATTGACGTCGAGAAAGAACTCGTTCCAAAACAGCCGGCTTACCGGAGCGTAGGGGCTCGGATTGAATGGCTCGTCTAAAAATGCCGAGAATAAAGGCAAGGTGGCAACCGCATGGGCACCGAGCTTGCCCGCGAAGTCGACCAAGGCGCCGAGGGCGGAAAAATCGCCCGCACCCCAGCTTTTTTCAGAATCGAGAGCGTAGAGGGGGCAAAAGAGACCCCAGGATTTCGCCGGCGGTTCGAGCTGGCTGTAGGCCTGTGTAGGAGCTACGAATAGATAATTTTCCACAGCGAGATTGCCGATAGTCAAATGCAATCGGTGATAACCGGCGGGCGGCTTCTCCGGAATCGTTAATCGCCGCGCGAGGTAGTTTATTCCTTCGATGCGTCGCTGTGGCGGCGCTGCGCGATCGTCATTTTGGCAACAGCCCTGAAGGACCGCGCCGCCTTCTAAAACGATCTCATAGCTTGGCGGCCTATCGGCCAGTCCAGCGGGTAGCCGCAACTTGATTCGAGGAAAGGCGCCATCCCAAGCGACAGTCACCGGATCGATCACCATCCGCCAGAGCAACTGACGCCGTTCCCGCAGCGCACTGGCGAGATCGGACATGCTCTCAGCAGACGCCCCAAGCATGCGGAGCACGCTCAAGAGCGCTTCCGGCGGCGGTTCGACGCGCTGGCCCAGGCCGTCATAATGAACGGTCTGCACATTGAAGAGACGCGCGGCGCGACGCAATAGCAGTTTTTCATCTCTGATCATTGGTGTGTAAACCGGCCTACGTGATTGTTGCGTGGTTGTCTCGGTCCAGAGTGGGTGTGAGGTCGAAGGCTGAGAATCAGGGTGGCCGATTGTTAAGCGGGCGCGGCGTTTCGCTTACTTCGAATATGATAACCAAGAATTTCGTTTTAATGAAACCGATTAATTCATAACCGAGCGGGTGACTTAGCTTGCACGGCGTTCAACCCCGGTCGGGGGTCTCCTGCCCGGGCGCTCTTTTCACCAGGACCCGTATCGTAGATGGGCTGAGTTCTTCCAGCGTCAACTCTTTCGGATAGTTGAGATTCTGCTCCGAAATGGTAAACGTCCGCCGCCCCAGCTGAGCCATGGCGACGTCCACGGTGACCTTGGTTTTTCGCAGGTCGAAAAGATAGAAGGCGCGTCGCGGCCCGTTGAACGTAGCTTTGACTTCCGCCGGCTGGATCTCTTCAATTGTTAAATGCGGTGGTAAATTTTGCACGCTCACCGGAATCCTGTAATTGACCTGTATAGTCTTCGCCCCCGGTACGAAAACGTACCAGAAACCGAGAGCGAGGGAGAGCGAGGCTGCCTTGGCAATCCAGTTTTTCCGGAACAGATCGAGCGGGATGCTTTTCTTCTCCGGGATGGGAAACTTGACACGCAAAAAATCGTCGATGCAGGCGGCGATTTCCTGTAGATTTTCCACCATACGCAATCTGCCGTTGTGCGCCACGGATACTTGCCCACGTTCTTCCGATACCACGAGACAGAGCGCGTCGCACAACTCGGCTAGACCCAATGCGGCGCTGTGACGCGTGCCGGCATGGGCGGTTTGGGTCAGATCCTTGGAAAGCGGCAGGTGCGCTGCGAACCGGGTTACTTGACCGTCCTCCAGCAACACCGCGCCGTCGTGTCCTGGCGAGTGGGGATCGAAGATGCTTTTCAGCAACGGCCCGCTCACTTTGCCGTCGAGCGGAATCCCGCCGGTAATATGCCGTTCCAACGGGTCTTTGCCGCGGATGACGATAAGCGCGCCGGTCTTGGTCTTGGCGAGATCAGCCAAGGTGCGCGCGATCAGGTCGCTCGACTCGTTGCGCAGCCGGCGCGGTTTCTTGAAGTTAAAACTCCACACCGCGGTCTGCTCGAACAGGTGGCGCAACTCTTCCTGAAAAATAACCACGATCATGATCAAAAAAATCGCGAAAAAGCCCTGAAATATCCATGCAACCATTTGCAACTCGAGAAAGCGGGCAATGATGTAAATGCCGCCGAAAACCAGGATGCCCCGGACGACGAGGGCCGCGCGCGTGCGCTGGGCCCAGACGACGGCGGTGTAAAGCAGTGCCGCCACCAGGAAGATGTCGATGATCTCCGCAATCGTAATCGACAGCAGAGGATTGATGAAAGGACTTTCGTTCATAGCCATCTCATAGTTTGACAGCTCATTTCAATCTCTAGCAGGGTGCTGAAAAGAGCAATTTCATGCTTCGACGGGCTCAGCATGAACGGGAATTTATGAATGAATTTAAAGCAACCTCCGTTCGCCCTGAGCCTAGTCGAAGGGTGAGCGGAGGTTTTCGGCACCCTTATAGGATGCCACGCCGGTTTGTCTGAGTAAATGCCCGCCAACATGAATTTAAAAAAAACAGCAGGCGGGAGCCCGGCGGCAGTAGCTGATTAGGATAAGAATGAGATAGTGAAAGGAGCCGGAAGACCGAAGTCAGAGTCCAGAATCCTGAAACTGAGAAGCCTGGTGAAGCGCGGCGCTTTTAGACCAGGCGCACCCAGGCCTTTTGCAGTGAGGTGGCGTAGCCCACGGCCGTGGCGTCCTTGACGCCGGCGGCGTGAAGCTCGTCTACGAGTTTGGCGGCGTGGCGTCTGGCGACCGCGATCAAAAGTCCGCCTGAGGTTTGCGGATCGATCGCGACTTCGACCAGCCCTTCGCGCAGCGATGGCTCGATGGCCATTTTGTCGCCCAAATAATCGCGGTTCCGCTTGCAGCCGCCGGTGAGGTAGCCCTTCTCCGCCAAGCGCGGCGCACGGTCAAGAATCGGCATTTTCGCTGCTTCGATGACCAGCGTCACGCCGCTGCCGCTTGCCATTTCCAGCGCGTGGCCGAGAAGGCCAAAGCCTGTGACATCCGAGCAGGCGTGCACCGGAAATTTGCGCATCACGGTAGAAGCGGCGGCATTGAGCGTAGTCATGGAGCGCACCGCTTCGTCGACGCTTTCCTTGGAGGCTTTGCCCTTTTTCAGCGCGGTCGAAATGATTCCAGTGCCCAGCGGTTTGGTCAGGATCAGCGCGTCGTCTTCCTGGACTCCGACGTTTCGATAAATCTTGTCTGGATGAATGATGCCGGTGACCGCCATGCCAAATTTTATCTCTTCATCGATGACGCTGTGGCCGCCGATCACTACGGCGCCGCTTTCCTTCACTTTGTCGGCGCCGCCTTTGAGAATCTCGCCGAGAATTTCCACGTCCATCTTGCCCTTGGGGAAGCAGACGATGTTGAGGCAGGTCTTGGGCTCGCCGCCCATGGCGTAAATATCGCTCAACGAGTTGGTCGCGGAAATTTGGCCGAAGGTGTAGGGGTCGTCAACGATGGGCGTGAAGAAGTCCACCGTGTTGACGATCGCCAGGTCCGGGCGCAGGCGGAACACACCTGCGTCGTCGGAGGTCTCCGTTCCAACCAGCATGTCCGGGTTATTAAACTTTGGCAGGCCGTGCAAGACTTGCACGAGGTCGGCGGGGCCGAGCTTGGCGGCTCAACCCGCGGCTTTGACCGTCTGCGTCAGTCGTATGGCTCTTTTCTTGCCGAGCATCATAGGAAGGTCAGTCTAGTTCCGCTAAGTGTTAATTTCAACGCGCCGGCCTCGGTTTTTCCGGCTGCGTCTTGAGCCGCCGCACGTCGCCGATGCGAATGGTCAAGCCATCCCGGTCAAAATATTCCAAGAGCGGGATCGTATACTTGCGCGTTGATCCGATCAGGTCGCGGAATGACGCGGCGGTCATCTCGCCCTGTTCCGTTAAAAAATTCCTGAGAGTCGTCCTGAGCTGGTGGATGCTGCCGGCGAGAAAATACATATCGCTGGTGACCCGCACCACCGATCCGTCGCGTTCGAGCAAGCGGATGACCTCGGCAAGTTTAGCGCGATTAAGGCCAAGCCGTTTTTCGACGTCTTTTAAATCGGGCGGCGCCAACGGCTGCTCGCCGAGGATGTTCTTGATCCGCTCCATCAGAGTTTTTTCTTGGCCACCGAGTTGCACCCGATGGCTCGCCAGGCGCAACAGGTTTTCTTCCTTGGCGATGATTTGCTCGCCGGCGAGGGTATCGATGACGACGCGGAAAATCTTGGGCGAAAGATCGTAGGGGAGTTTGCCGCGCACTTCCTCCATATCCATGCCCGGAACCAAAGGATGACCGGCATGGAAAGCCTTGAGCGTGGCGAGCAGGGTTTCTTTGACTCTCTGCCACTTGGGTTCAGTCGTATAGAGCTTTTCACCTTCGGCATTGAGCCCGCGCAGTGTCGTGATCTGCTCGGTTGCCGCGCGGGCGGCGTCTTCGTGGACGTTGAGAAATTGATAAATCGGCCCGAGGGGTAAAGCGAAGGCTTCGCTTTCGTTGACAAAGGTTTCGATCAGCAGGCTTATTTCTCCTTTGTGCAACGCTTGTAAGCGCGCGGCCAAGTCTTTCTCGCCCCGTTTGTGGCGCCTCGCCCAGGGATGTATTACGATCCCGCCGCCAAGGGTGCGCTGAGCGGTTTCATCGCGGACAATGAAGCGATCCCCGCGCAAGATGAGCAGGGGCTCGTTCAGTATGATTTGGCAGTATGCGGATTCTTTCGGTTCGGCTTTTTCTTTCGCGCCGAGCAGGACGATTTTCCCCAGGCGTTCCGCCGCGCCCATATGAATACGGACGCGCTGGTGGTTCTTGATACCTTTGGCGGCCGCCGGCCGGACGTCGAGAAAGGCATCGAATCGGTCCGACGTCAGCGCGAGCTTTTCGTGGCAAACCACCTGACCGCGTTCGATGGACGCCCGCTCTGCGCCGGTTAGATTCATGGCGACACGCTGTCCCCAACAGGCGCTGTCGACGGAATGGCCGTGGACTTGCAGACTGCGGACGCGAAATAAGTGATCTCCCGGCAAGCAGCGGACTTGGTCGCCGGCCCTGACTGTACCGCTCAAAGCGGTACCGGTAACGACGACACCGTGACCCTGGAGCACGAAAGCGCGGTCGACCGGCAGGCGGAAATAGCCGCTCGGCGCCGCCTTGTCGCGGCCTCTCAGGATCTCTGCGATGCGGCTTTTTAGCTCGTCGATGCCCTGTCCGGTAACCGAGGACACGGCAACTTTCGGCGAGTCCTCCAGGGACGTGCCGAGAGTCAGAATTTCGATCTCTTCCTCAACTTCGGCAATGCGCCCGGGCGGTACCAGGTCCGCTTTCGTGATCACAAAGATCGCCATCTTGACGCCAAGGAGGTGAACAATGTCCAGATGCTCCTCGGTCTGCGGCATGACCCCGTCGTCGGCCGCCACGGTGAATAGCACGAGGTCAATACCGTGGGCGCCGGCGAGCATGTTCTTGATGAACCGTTCATGGCCGGGGACGTCGACGACGCCGAACTCGGTGCCGTCGGGCAACGTGAGATGCGCAAAGCCGAGGTCGATGGAGATGCCGCGCTCTTTTTCTTCCTTGAGCCGGTCGGTGTCCTGGCCGGTAAGCGCTTTGATCAGGCTAGTCTTGCCGTGATCGATATGGCCGGCGGTGCCGATGATGTAGGGCATCTGAAGATCAGTTCAAGGTTCAAGGGTTCAAGGGTTCAAGATTGGGACGAAGGGAAGTCCATTGAACTTTGAACCAATAAGTCTCGTCTTCGCTAGGTAATGCAGGAATCACTACACTCTCTCCGTTGCGCTAAAATTGGGCACCAATTCGTTGGGGTCGAAGATTGTGCGCAAGTCGAGCAGGAATCGGTCGTCTTTGATTCTGCCTATGACCGGCGGGTTGGCGCCGCGAAATTTGGCGGCGATGGCACTGGCACTCTGTTTGTCATGTTCCAGCGCGATCACGAAGGTGGGCAGCTCTTCGGTGGGCAGCGCGCCGCTGCCGATCTGCGAAGTGGATTCCTCGAGATGGACGCGGAACTCTCCGCCCAGGGCGGCGCGCAATTGGGCGGCGGCCTTTTCGCCAGTGGCGCGAATATCAGCGGGCGAACGTGTGAACGTTCTGAGCGTCGGAATCGCTTGGGCGATGTCCGGCGACTGGCGATACAGGCGCAGCGTTGCTTCCAGCGCCGCCAACGTTAGTTTGCCGCAGCGTAGCGCCCGTTGCAGATGATTCTTGTTGATCCGGCCGATGAGTTCCTGCTTGCCAACCATCAATCCCGCTTGGGGACCGCCGAGAATTTTGTCGCCGCTAAACGTGACCAAGTCGGCGCCGGCGGCGATGCGCTCGGCGACAATGGGTTCCTTGGGCAAGCCGTAACGGCTGAGATCGACGAGCGCCCCGCTGCCCAGGTCTTCCATGACCGGAAGCTTGTGCCGCTTGCCGATGGCGACCAGCTCTTCGAGGGTGACTTCCGCGGTGAAGCCGACAACCTTGTAATTGCTGGTGTGGACTTTCAAAAGCAGCGCGGTTTTTTCGTCGATGGCGTTTTCGTAATCCGCCGCGTGGGTGCGGTTGGTGCTGCCGACTTCCCTTAATACCGCGCCGCTCTTGGCCATGATCTCGGGGATGCGAAAGGCACCACCGATCTCGATCAGCTCGCCGCGCGAGACGATGACTTCTTTGCCTTGGGCAAGGGTGTTGAGGCCCAGAAGAACGGCGGCGGCATTATTATTGACTACCGTGGCGGCTTCGGCCCCGGTGAGCTCGACGAGCAGATTTTGCAGCGTTTCTTCGCGCCGTCCGCGCTTGCCCGCTGCGAGATCGTATTCCAGGTTCACCGGGTAGCTGCCCACGGCCGTCATTGCTTCGATGGCTTCGGGCGCCAGCAGGGCGCGCCCCAGGTTAGTGTGCAGAATCGTGCCGGTGGCGTTGACGACACGGATATGGCCGGGCAGGCTCTCCGCGGCGATGCGCGCCTCGACCTGGCTAATCAAAGCAGCGTCGGCCGTAACCGCGCCCTTGCCTTGCCTGATTGCGGCGCGCAGTCCATCGAGCGCTTCGCGGCATTTCTGCGTGACATAGTCGCGGTTGTAGCGAGTCAATAGAATTTCGCAGCGCGGATGCTTGAGCAGCCGGTCCACTGAGGGAATTTCGCGCAAGAGATGTGCCGTTTGTTCGGACATAGGAAAATTCAGGTTTGCATAAGGAAGTAGCAAATTCAACATTAGAAATCTGCCCTGACTCTCGTAAGTAGAGGTAAGACGACGATGATCTGCACGCACGTTCTAGAACGGAGGGGAAGGGGTTCGTAGTCCAGCTGATAGCTTGTGCGCGAGTATTGGGATTTTCGGCACAAAGGAAACAGTTTGACAACTACTGGATCACAAGGTTAAATTTCCGCCTGCTGTAATATTCGTGCCGGTTCTATACTGTTCACCCTAGCCATTGTTTGGGCAACATAATCAACAAAGCAACGGAGGAATGTATGAAGAAGTATGGCGCAGAGTTTTTCGGAACCTTCTGGCTGGTTCTTGGTGGGTGCGGCAGCGCGGTTCTAGCTGCGGCGTTTCCAAATGTTGGCATCGGCCTGCTTGGTGTATCACTAGCGTTCGGCTTGACCGTGCTCACTATGGCCTTCGCCATCGGGCACATATCCGGTTGTCACCTCAATCCGGCAGTTTCTTTTGGCCTCTGGGCTGGGGGTCGTTTTCCAGCAAAAGAGTTGGTGCCTTACATCGTTGCGCAGGTCTTGGGCGGAATTGTAGCTGGTGGTGTTTTGTATCTCATTGCCAGCGGTAAGGCGGGCTTTGATGTATCCGCGGGTTTTGCTTCAAACGGCTACGGCGCCCATTCGCCGGGCGGCTATAGTTTGCTGGCCGCTCTGATAAGTGAAGTGGTCATGACTATGATGTTTCTCCTTGTCATTCTTGGTGCCACTGACAAGCGCGCGCCACAGGGTTTCGCGCCGATTCCGATTGGGTTGTGCCTGACTCTCATCCACCTGATTAGCATCCCGGTTACGAACACCTCTGTGAATCCTGCACGCAGTACGGGCGTTGCAGTGTTTGTGGGCGATTGGGCGATTTCACAGCTTTGGCTTTTCTGGGTGGCTCCGATCATTGGCGGTCTTCTTGGCGCAGCGATCTATTGCTTTATCGGTAGTGAAAAGAACTAACCGGAAAAGCGCCCAAACCGCTTCAGCGGACCGCGACAAAGCCGCGCGGAATTTTTCCGAATTTAGGGACGTTGTTGACCAGCTGGAATTATTCGATTATTAGGCTGTCCCGACGGTTGAGGAATCAAGACATGCCGAGGCAAGCAAGACTCGACAGCCCAGGTACGCTGCACCACGTGATGATCCGAGGGATCGAAAGAAGAAATATCGTCGATGAGGAGCAGGATCGGAAGGATTTTGTCCGACGCTTAGGCAAGCTCGCGAGCGAGACCTTTACAGCGATTTGCGCCTGGGCGCTGATGAGCAATCACGCCCACATAGTTCTAAGCAGTGGACCGCAAGGGTTGGCGAAATTCATGAGGCGTTTTCTGACCGGGTACGCGGTGAGCTACAATTTGCGGCACCGCCGGCATGGGCATGTTTTTCAGAATCGGTACCGATCGATTGTCTGCGAAGCGGAGGGCTATTTTACCGAACTGGTACGCTACATTCATTTAAATCTGTTAAGGGTAAAGTTGGTGGCGGATCCCAAGGAACTAGAAAGGTATCCATACTGCGGCCATGGGGGCTTTTGGGAGCGGCGAAAAACGAATGGCAAGACCGTGACAGCGTACTGGCGCAGTTTGGTAGCCGGGAGGGAGGGGCTAAAGGCGCGTATCGGCGGTTTGTTGAAGACGGTGTAGCATTGGACAGGCGACCGGAGTTAGTTGGCGGAGGGTCGGTACGTTCTTTGGGGGGGTTGGTCCGAGGTTAGATCGCAGAGAAGGTGGGGAGAACCAAAGCTGTCTGACGAGCGGATACCGAGGAGCGGGGATTTTGTGGAGCGGATCATGATGGAGGCGGAGGCGCGTCGGCAACGGCAGCATGCAGCCAAGGGACGGCCGAGGAAGGTGGAGCGTTTGATTGCGGAGGTCTGGAAAAAGCGTCAAGTTTCGATCACTGAACTAAGAAGCGGTAGCCGCCGGGGTAAAATGCCCGAGGTGAGAGCCGAGGTTACGCGTAAATTGGTGCAAGACTACGGGGTAACGATTGGTGAGGTAGCACGGCAGGGCGGCGTATCGAGATCTGCCATTTCGAAGATCTTGGGCCGAAGTTATTCCAGTTAGTCAACAACGTCCCCATCGCGGATAGAAATCCAGCACAATCATGTTTTTCGGAACGCGCGGCAAACTCTTTAGTAAGCTAATCAACGAAGAAATGTTTTCCTGCCCCCTTGCGCCCAATGCCAAGGATTGGTAAGGCGAAATCAGGGAAGCCGTGATGGTCGCGAGACGGCTGCTTCATTATTGTGCTTATTGAAGGCCAACCATCGCTGCGAGATCATGGACGTGAGTTTTTCTATCACACCGCCTTCGCGCCCTGGCGTGTTACCCCGAGATTTACAGATCATCGGTTCAGTTATAATGACAGTCAGCGGCATCATTGAGTTAATTTGTGGGTAGAGAACTGGTTTTTGCCTTTGTGCAGCGTGTCGTCAAAGGAAAGGGAAAATCCCGCAGATGTTCGACGGCTTTCTAGCAAGCTTCAGGCACCCATTGCAGCGCCTGTTTTTGGTTGCGCTGATCTTGGTTTTTGTTATCTCGGCTTGCGCGACGCCGATAGGCGTGCGCTACGTCGAACCTCAGGTCGCCCATCATTCGCTCACCGCCAATGTGCTTTCCGCCGAGAGACCCAGTTCATTTACCTCGCGGGAACTCATTAATCTAAATCTCTATCAGCGCTTTGAGGATGAGCCTGAGATAGCGTTGGCGGAAATGCATGCGGGCTTGGCCTCTAAAGATGACGAGGATCGGGTCTTTGCCCTGGCGGAACTTTCCTTTGTCCATGCTCAGAACAGCGGAGACCGATCCTACTATCTTGCGTCGGCCGTATACGCTTATGCCTTTCTGTTTCCCGGCCAACACGGCACGCCCCCCAAGGGGCTCGATCCACGATTTAGATGGGCGGCGGATATCTACAACCAGGCGCTCACGCGCGCGGCGATGTTGGACGATCGTGAGTATCCCGTTCCCAGAGGAGGCCGCTTCAAAGTGCCGTTTGGTGAAGTTACGGTCGAATTTGACCAGGCGGAACTACTCTGGGCAGGTTTTCGCCTGACCGACTTCGTCCCTGCCGCTGACGTTGAAGTGCGCGGACTGCGAAATCGCTACCGCACCGCCGGAATCGGCGCGCCACTCGCCGCAACCATCGAGTCGCTTGAGGGCTTCACGATCAAACAGTCCGCGCGTGTACCACCCAGGATCAAGATTCCCGCCACCGGTTTTCTTCGTCTCGATGACCCGCGCGGAGCGCTCAAGTCGGGAAAAATAAGAGGCAAGCTGGAATTCTATACACCGGAAGCGACGCGCTCGGTCAAGATCGAGAATCGCGATGTGCCAATCGAATACGAAACCACATCTGCGCTGGCATTGACTTTGGAGGGATCACCGATTTGGGATTTTGAAATTGCCGGTTTTCGCTCCGGCGATTTCATGCTGGATCGCAGGAAATCGTGGGATGGGCTGATGATGCTCCAGTCGCACGTTCACGGACGGATGCCGGTGGTGCTGGTGCACGGAACCGCGTCCAGTCCTGCGCGATGGGCCGAGCTGATCAACGAACTACAGAATGACCCGCGTTTCTGGGAGCGGTACGAGATCTGGCTTTTTATGTACAACACGGGGAACCCTGTCAGTACGTCGGCCGCCGCATTGCGGTCGGCCCTGTCCAACGCCGTCGCGGAGCTCGATCCCGAGGGAAAAGATCCCGGGCTTCAGCAGATGGTCGTGATCGGCCACAGCCAGGGCGGTCTCCTTACGAAAATGTGCGTTGTCGATCCGGGTACACGCTTTTGGGAGATCTTATTCAGGGTGCCGCCGGAAAAGCTCGAGGTCGACTCAGTGCTTCAAGACAGTTTGGCACTCGAAATCGCGCGGAAAGGAACGCTGCTCTTCGAGCCGCTGCCTTTCGTGCGGCGCGTCGTCTTCGTGGCGACGCCGCACCGCGGCAGTTATAGGGCGCTCGGTTTTTTCGGTGATTTGGCCTCGTGGTTCGTGAATCTCCCGGGCAGATTGACGCGGCTAACGATCGCGTTCGCCACGTTGCAAGCCCGAGGCTTGCTGGCGGGACCATTCACCGGCATCCCCACCGCGATCACGCATATGAACCCGTCAAATCGCTTTCTGCAAACACTCGCATCGATGCCTATTGTAGAAGGCGTTACAGCTCACTCGATCATCGCGGTCCAGGGCGACGGTGATCCCGAAGACGGCGCCGATGGCATCGTGATGTACAAGAGCGCTCACATCGACGGCGTGGCCTCGGAAAAAATCGTCCGCTCGAGCCATTCGACCCAGGGTCATCCTGAAACGATTCAAGAAATCAAGCGCATTCTATTGGAGCACGCTGCGGCCGGTCAGTTAAGGGGAGCCGCCGTCTTGCCAAAGGCATTTGGCAATTAAGATCCTGGTGCAAAATTTTCTCCGTGTGATTAGACGGCAGAAGGTAGCGCGTCTGACGGAACTGACGGACGCGAGATGTACAAAACAGACAAATCGAAGGAGGACACCATGCTTAGAAATCGCTGTTTGACATTTGCCGCTGCTCTGCTGGCGCTGAGCTTGGCCGCTTGCGAAAAGAAGGATGGAGAGGGGCCGGCGGAGAGGGCCGGGAAACAAGTCGATAAAGCCGTAGAGCAGGCGGGAAAAACTATGGACAAGGCAGCAGAGAGTGCAAAAGAAGGCGCCAAGCAGCTCGTGGACAAGACCAAAGACGCGGCAAAATGATCGGGCGGGATGGAGGTTGGACAAATACGAGCACTCTGCGCCGCAAAACTCAGCGAGAACCGATAAGGATTTTGCCGCAAAGAAGATTAGGGCGGTAAGCCGCAATCCGAGGATGAAGAAAGTATTCACCGCAGAGACGCAGAGTACATAGCAGTGCAGAGGGAGAGGGATTTCGAAAAACCTTCTCCCACTCGGCGCTCTCCGCGCCTCCGCGGTGAAATCGCCCGGCGTGCATACTTTCTGTTGCTCGATCCGGCAAACTTGTCATGAGTTCATCAAGTACGACTCAGGTAATGTGCCGCGCTATCGCTCTGGCCATTGCTGTTGGATGGGTGTCGCTCACAATCGGCTGCGCCGGCAGCATTCGGAACGGTTCCGAAGCAATGCAACGCGCACCATCCCGGCTGCTCTCTGTGCGAGGGAGTCTGACTTATCGCGCGCGAATCGCCCTTCCTCCTGAGAGCATCGCTGTCGTCGAACTGCGGGATGTTTCTTCCAGCGATCACCCGGTCATCAAGGAGCAACGGATAACGTTGCGCGGCAGGCAAGTTCCGATCCCGTTCGAGTTGACGGTTGACCGCGCCGCGCTGGCAACAAGCAGTCAATACAACGTTCGTGGCGCCATTCTCCTAGCTGGCAAGCCGATTTGGGCGGCGACTGAACCGGTATTGATCCACACGGCGTCTGTCTCTGTAGACCTTGGAACGCTGACGATGATGCCTTTCAGGGCTCAGGCCTTTACGACCACTCTGCGCTGCGGCAATCAGAACGTTACGATCGGCTACACGGCTGACACGATGCATCTCACAGTCGGTAAGGAGACCATCGAGATGCGTCCAGTGGAGGCTGCGTCGGGGGCGAAATTTGCGGCGACTGGCGATTCGACGACCACGTTCTGGTCCAAGGGCGACCGGGCGATGCTGGTTCTGAGAGGGCAGAGCTTTCCCGAATGCACACGGGTGGAAAAAGAAACGGAAGCGTTCCGTGCCACCGGCAACGAACCCGGTTGGCGACTCGAGATCACCGACACAAAGATGACGTTCATAGGCGACTATGGGCAAACGCGTATCGAGGCGCCGGCGCCGGCCGCCCAAACGACGGCTGCGTTCACGCAATATGCGGCTAGAACCGACGGTCATGACTTGATCGTGACGATCTTCGACCGACGTTGCAGCGACACGATGAGTGGCATGCCGCATCCGAATGAGGTCGTAGTCGTGTTTGACGGCAAGCGGCTCAATGGGTGTGGTGGCGACCCCGCCGCGCTGCTCCAGGGCGCCGAATGGGTGGTTGAAGACATCAATGGAGCCGGCGTCATCGACGGCTCGCGCGTAACACTCAATTTTGTTTCGGGCCAGCGCATTTCGGGTCGCGCGTCATGCAACGCCTACACGGGCGCATATACGTTGACAGGGGAGACGCTCACCATCTCCAACACTGGCGTGACTATGATGGCTTGCGCCCCAGCGCTGATGCAACAAGAAAACCTGTTTCTCGATGTGTTGAAAAACGTTCAAGGCTTCGCGCTGGCGGCTGACGGCGCGCTTATCTTGCGCGCCGGCGATGGACGCACCGTGACGGCGCGCCGCGCTAGCCTCTAAACCGGTTGCGTCTCTGAGGATCCAACCAGCGATCGTCCGAAGGCACCCCAGCGAAGCTGGGCCGAGTTTCGCGGCTGAGTTGGTCGACGCGCCGGCGATGTCGCCGGCGAACCGCCACCTGATCGAAGAGTGGGTGTCATGAGAGACCGTTTATCATTTTTCCCGGCAACGCTCCTCGGACTTGTTCTGGCCGGTTGCGCGGCCCCGGGCATACGCAGCGCGCAGACCGATGCCAAGGAAGCCATGGTGACAGGAACCGTCACTTACCGCGAGCGTATCGCCCTCTCGGCCGACGCCGTAGTGGAAGTCCGGCTCTCCGACGTGTCGCGTCAGGATGTGGCCGCGCCAGTCGTCGCCGAGACGACGGTCCGGCCTGCCGGCCGCCAGGTTCCGATCCCCTTCGAATTACCAGTTTGATCGCGATACCGACGCGGGCCAACTTGCTCTCGAACGATCCATCGAGTTCCTCTCCGCCCAATAATGAGCGACAGGACCTTGGTAGCTCGAAGTTCACGTCCAACCACGCATTCGTCCGGAGCGCGGCGTTGCCTTGAGTACGCACCAGCGCTCGATCAATAGATCGTTAACCTTCACGAAGATATGCGCTCGACGTGAGCAAGCGACTGCCGGCCGAAAGTTCCGGATCTCGTGGTTGCTATCGCAGCGTTCTTCGGATCTCATGACGTTGACAGTCTCGGATGGCTCAACTAGATTCCGTCCGATGGGCGAAACTATTTGAAAACCGGCCATCCGCCTTCGACGCCGCTCAGGACGAACGGGCCTCTACTTAGATTCCAATGTCTGAGATCCGTTCGCAGTGAGCTAGCCTGCCCTGAGCGAAGTCGAAGGCAACCATGAACGGAGTTTTCACCTAGCCCGGGCAAGAGAATGAACGATAAGAACACAGCGACTGCGGACGACGAAAGGAAAATCAAATCTATCATTCTACGGACGCTAGAGAGCCGGGGAAAAAAGGCGCGCTTCGTCACTGAGCTTGCCGCTGCCCTCGCGCGTTCCGGGCTCGCGCCGGAAACGCTCGAGCCGGCCCTTACCGAACTTGCCGGCGAAGGCGTTATCATGGTGCGCGATCATTTTTGCGCCGATCCACACCTTGCCGGCGTCGACTTGAGAGTCGCCGCTTTGGTGCAAAGCAGCGCCGGCGCGGACGCGCAAATGAGCGCCATTTGCGCCATCGATGAAGCGTGGGACAAGTGGTTGGCCGAGTATCTCTCGAATCACCGATGCGGATAGCGCAGGCACGGCCTGTGCGTTCAAATAGTTCAAATCGTTCAAGACGTTCAAAACGTCAGACGAGTCAAAATTCTTCAACCGAATTTTCTGACGCTTGAACGATTTGAACGGCTGGAACGTTTTGAACCGGCGGTGTGGGGCGGGAAAAGGAACAGGGGGGTAAAGAATTGAGAGTCGCGGTAGACATCGGCGGCACGTTTACGGACGTGGTGGTTTTCGACGAGGCAAAAGCTTCGCTGGTCCTGGCCAAAACCCTTTCTACGCCGGCGGATTTGGCCAGGGGCGTGCGCGAAGGTCTTGCCAAGGCGGCGATTCCGCTCGGTCAGGTCTTGTCGCTGATTCACGGCTCGACGATAGTGGTCAACGCGATCGTCGAGCGCAATGGCGCCAGGACCGCGCTGATCACGACCAAGGGATTTCGCGATGTGTATGAGATCGGCCGCATCAACCGGCCCGAGTCGTTCAACCCGCGCTTTCGCAAGCACCGCCCGCTGGTGCCGCGGGAAATGATCTTCGAAGTCACCGAGCGCATGCTCGCCGACGGCTCGGTGCGCACTCCATTCGATGAACAGGAAGCGCGCGAGGTGGCGCAAATTCTCAAAGAGGAAAGCGTCGAAGCGGTGGCCGTATTGTTTTTGCACTCTTACCGCGCGCCGGAGCACGAGCTACGCATGTGCGAGATCCTGCGCGACACCGATCCGAACTTTTTCATCAGCGCTTCCCACGAGCTTTCCCGCGAATACCGCGAATACGAACGAACCTCTACGGTCGCTGCCAACGCCTACGTCGGCCCCAAGGTCAGCAAATATCTCGGCGACCTCGAACGCGGCCTCGCGAGCGACGGCTTCAGGGGCAGTCTCATGATCATGCAGTCCAATGGCGGTTTGTCCGACGTCGAGCTGGCGCGGCGCCAATGCGTTCAGATGATGGAATCCGGCCCGGCGGGCGGCGTCGTTGGTACCATGGCTTACTGCGAAACCCTCGGCCTCGAAGCGGCCATCGCCTTCGATATGGGTGGCACCACGGCCAAAGCCTGCGTGATCCGGCGCGGCGAGCCGAGCTTGTCGCCGGATTATTTCATTGGCGGCTACAATGAAGGGTTGGCGGTTCGCATTCCGGTGCTCGATATCGTTGAAGTCGGCACCGGCGGCGGCAGCATCGCCTGGCTCGATGAAGGCGGCGCACTCCACGTCGGCCCGCGCAGCGCCGGCGCAGAACCGGGCCCCGTGAGTTACGGCCGGGGCGGCACTGAGCCTACGATTACCGACGCCAACGTCATTCTCGGACGGCTCTCGCCGGAGCGCTTTCTCGGCGGCGAGATGCGTCTCGAGCAAAAGGCCGCCGAAAACGCCCTGCGCCAAAGGCTGGCCGAGCCGCTTGAGGTAACGTTGGAGCGCGCCGCATCCGGCATGCTTCAGGTCGCCACTTCCGCCATGGCGAATGGTGTGCGCCACGTGACACTAGAGCGCGGTCTTGATCCGCGGGATTTTACTTTGGTCGCATACGGCGGCGGCGGCCCGCTGCATGCCGCGTCGGTGGCCAAGGAGCTGTCCATCGGCACAATAATCATTCCCCAGGCGCCAGGCCATTTCTCCGCCCTCGGCATGCTGATGGCCGATCTGCGCCGCGACTATGTGCAGACACTGTTCAAGCGCCTGGATGATCTCGAGATGGACGTGCTGGAGGATGAGTTCCGCGGGCTCGAAGCAGAGGGGCGCGCGGCGCTGGAGCGTTCTGGCATCGCCGCCGACAGGATTGTTTTCGAGCGCGCCGCGGATATGCGCTACGTCGGACAGGAACATGCCGTGGCGGTGCGGATGCCCGCCTCGGCGGCGGATGAAAGCGTCCGCGCCGAGATTAAACGGCGTTTCGATGAAGCCCATGACCTGCGTTACAGCCATAGTGCTCCGGAAGAAGCCGCCGACATTGTGAGCTTGCGCGTGTCGGCCATAGGCCGCCTGGCGAAACCGACATTCCCGACGATTCTTGCGGGTGTTCTAAGGCCGGCCGCCGACGCCGAGCGCGGCGCGCGCTCGGTGGTCTTCGAGGGTCATGGCGCCGTAATGGCCAAAGTCTTCGACCGCGCGAAACTGCTTGCTGGAAACGTAGTCAACGGTCCGGCGATCATCGAAGAAGTCGCTTCCACGACGGTAGTCGAGCCAGAGGATACCGTTACGGTGAACCGTTACGGGCATCTGGTAATGAAAATCGGAGGGATATAGAAAGCGCAACGAGTCAGATTCCGTCATTCCCGCGAAAGCGGGAATCCAGAACAAACAGATGCCCAAACATCCAGCTGTCTACGTATTAGCAAGCAAACGGAACGGTACGCTTTACATCGGGGTGACAAGCGACCTCAAAAAGCGCGCTTGGGAGCACAAAACCGATCTATTATAGTCGAGGGCTTTACGAAGAAATATGGGGTTCACAGCTGGTTTATTACGAGTTACACGCCGACATGGTTTTTGCCATAAAGAGAGAGAAGCAAATGAAAAAATGGAACTGTGCCTGGAAGCTGGAACTGATCGAGAGGCAGAATCCAGATTGGAATGATTTGTGGGACGGGATTATTTAGAACCATGTGAATGACTGCATTCCCGCTTTCGCGGGAATGACGAAATACTTAAAGTCATCGAAGCAAGGGTGTGAGATTTAAAATGGGTTCGAAAATTCCGAGCGAATTGAGGGCAACCGTCGATGCGTTTACCGCGGAAGTGATCCGCAGTGCCGTGGTGGCGATCACGACCGAAATGAAGACCAACTTGATGCGCACGGCCTATCACACGATCATCTACGAGGCCGAGGACTTCACCGTCGGCTTATTCGACGCCGACGGCAACACCATCTCCATCGGCCTCGGGCTGCCGATGTTCATTCGCGGTCTGTCCGACGCCATCAAGGCCAAGATCGCGCATTGGGGCAAGGATAATATCGAGCCGGGCGATATTCTCTTGACCAACGACAGTTATACGATGGGCAGCCACCTGAACCACTTGATTTTCACCCTGCCCATTTTCAACGATGGCGAACTGGTCGCCTTCTCCTCATCGATGGCGCATTGGCAGGACATCGGCGGGCAACTCGGCGGCGTTACCCGCGATATTTTTTCCGAAGGTCTGCAGTTGCCGTTCGTCAAGAGCTTTCGCGCCGGCAAGGAAAACCCGGAGATCACGTCGATCATCAAGGCCAACGTGCGCGTACCCGAGCGCGCCATGGGTGATATGCGCGCGCAGCTGGCGTCGATTCGCACCGGCGAGCGCCGCGTCCTGCATCTGCTCAAGCGCTACGGCAACCAGGCGTTTAAAGACAGCATCCGGCTCGTTTACGAGCAGAGTGAAAGACTGGCGCGCGCGGCGATGCGCCAGATTCCCGACGGCGTCTATGAGGCGGAGTCGTTCATGGACGACGACGGTGTCAATCAGCTCAAGCATATTCCGATCAAGGTGCGCGTCGAGGTAAGAGACGATGAAATGACCGTCGATCTGAGCGGCGTGAGTCCGCAGGTGGCCGGATTCTATAATTCCGGCGTGACTGCGGGGTTGTCTGCCGCCGAGGTTGTTTTCAAATGCATCACCACGCCGCTCTACTTGCCGATCAACGACGGCTCGTTCCGGCCGTTAAAGATCATACTTCCGCCGGGCCGCGTGGTGAGCGCCACCAAACCGGCGCCGGTGCGCGTGTGGATGACCGTGCCAATGACCGTGTGCGACACGATCTTTAGGGCCCTGGCGCCCGCGTGTCCGGAGCG
>DATBLC010000183.1:0-4195 GCA_036555515.1 Binatia bacterium | reverse complement strand
ACGCTGTCACAGAAATCGATTTCCCGCGGTGCCACCGCGGGGCCGAGCCGCGTGCGCGCGAAGCCGAGCAGTTCCTTGCGCAGCGCCTCGTTCGGCCGGTAACCCGCTTTCAAGGAAACGAAAGCCTTTACAACTTCACCGATGGTCGGGTCGGGCTTGCCGATCACACCCGCCTCGGCAATCGCCGCGTGCTCCATGAGCGCGCTCTCGACTTCAAAGGGGCCGATTAAATGGCCAGCAGACTTGATGACATCGTCGGCGCGCCCGACAAACCAAAAATAGCCGTCGGCGTCTTTCTTGACGAGATCGCCGGTCAGATACCAGCCGCCGGCGAAACATTTACGATAGCGTTCTTCTTCATGGAGATAGCCGCGGAACATCGATGGCCAGCCTGGCTTTAGCGCCAGCTCGCCCTGGACATCGGGCTGAGACAAGACTTCAATATTGCGCTCTTTGCCACGTTGAACGACGGCCGCTTCTATGCCCGGCAGCGGCTTACCCATGGAACCGGGCCGGATCGCCATGCTGGCATAGTTGGCGATCATGATGCCACCGGTTTCCGTTTGCCACCAATTATCGTGAATCGGCAGGCCGAATGCCTCCCGTCCCCAGACCACCGCCTCGGGATTCAGCGGCTCGCCGACGCTGGCGATGAAGCGCAGACTATTCAAATCATACTTACGAATGATGTCCGTGCCGGCTTTCATCATCATGCGCACCGCTGTCGGCGCGGTGTACCAAATCGTCACTTGCTCTTCTTGAATGATCCGGTACCAGCGCTCGGCGTCAAACTCGCCTTCGTCGATAATGCTCGTGATGCCGTGAGTCAAGGGTGAAACGATTCCATAAGACGTGCCGGTAATCCAGCCGGGATCAGCCGTGCACCAAAAGATATCTTCCGGATGAAAGTCGAGAGCGTACGTGCCGGTGACGTGATGGGCGATTACCGCTTGATGTACGTGCACGGCACCCTTGGGCTTTCCTGTGGTGCCGGAGGTAAAATGGAGCAACGCCATATCCTCCGGGTCCGTGGTAGGTATTGCGAATTTCTCGGAGGCGCTCTCCATCAACGCTTGGAAATCATGGGTGCCGGCCGGTGCGGCATGCGCGTTCGAGCTTATGACTACGACATGTTCAAGCGACGGCAGCGCGGCGCGCAACTCGCCGATCTTTCGCCGCCCATAGAGAGCATCAGTCGTGATCAAAACTTTACCGTCGCCGATGGAAAGCCGTTGTTGAATCGGTTCGGGACCGAACGCAGAAAACAATGGGCAGAACACGCTGCCGTTCTTGAGCGTCCCTAGAGCGGCGATGTAAAGCTCCGGGATCCGGCCGGCGAGCGCAAAAACACGCTCTCCTTTACGCACGCCAAGGCCGCGTAGTACGTTGGCGAAGCGGTTGCTCAGCCGCTGCAGGTCGCCATAAGTTAAATTTCGTACGTCGCCTTGTTTACCAAGCCAGCGCAGCGCCAGGTGCGCAGCGCGCGGTCCCCTGGCATGCCGGTCGACGCATTCGTGGGCAATGTTGAGCCCGCAGGGGGCGGCCAGGCCGTCTAATTCGCGAGCCGTTGCCTCCCAGGAAAATTCCGCGCAGGCGCGCGCATAGTCGGCGAGATTTGGCGCGACCCGCCAACTCGACCGCGGTTTTTCAATGCTCTGTCCCGCCATTATGTTTCTTCCTCGAACATACCCGCCCGCTCTTCACGGCGCGGCGGCGATCAGCCCATGCTCCATCAGCGTTTTAGTTTGCGCTCGCGCCCTTTGAATGATCGCCGTCGCCTGCTCGATCAATTGTTCCCTGCTTAACTTCTTATTCGCCACTCCTTGTTCGATAGCCTTCAAGCCGACCGCCGCAGCTTCGCGCGGAAATACCTGCCAATCATCCATCGTCGGCAAGATCGCCTGATCCGAGAGACCTCTGTCTTGCGCGCAGCGCGCCAATTCCTCGGCGGCGGCTATGCACATCTCGTCCGTAATTGCGCTCGCCGCGACATCCAGGACGCCGCGAAAGATCCCTGGAAATCCAAGCGAGTTGTTCACTTGATTGGGAAAATCGGAGCGGCCCGTAGCGACGATCCTGGCGCCCGCTTCCGTCGCCTCCCATGGCCAGATTTCCGGCACGGGATTGGCGCAAGCGAAAACAATCGCTTCGTTCGCCATCCGCCTTACCCACTCGGGTTTGATCACACCGGGGCCAGGCTTCGCCAGCGCAATGCAAACATCCGCTCCCGCCAAGGCTTCCGCAATACCGCCGCTTCTCCTCTCGCTATTGGAGATCTCGCACATGCGCCACTTGGTCTCATTGCCAGCGGTTCGTAAATCCTCGCGTCCCCTGTGCAGGATCCCGAGCGAATCGACCATGATCATTTTATCCGGCGGGAAGCCGGCGGCAATCAGCACCCTGGAAACCGCGATATTTGCGCCGGCACCGATCAAGACAATTTTGACCTTGTCTCTAGTCTTGCCAACGATTTTCAAGGAATTGATCAAACCGGCCAAAGTCACTGCCGCGGTCCCCTGCTGGTCGTCATGCCAGACCGGGATGACCATCTCGTTTCGCAGGCGATCCAAAACCGTAAAGCACTTGGGCTTGGCGATGTCTTCCAAATTGATGGCGCCAAAGGTGGGCTCGATCCATTTACAGGCTTGAATGATCTCCTCGAGTTGATTCGCCGCGAGGCAAATGGGAAACGCATCGACACCGCCCAAATACTTAAACAGAATAGCTTTCCCTTCCATCACCGGCAGCGCCGCGTGGGGGCCGATATCTCCGAGACCGAGAACCCGGCTGCCATCGGAAACGATGGCCACGAAATTTCCCTTGTTCGTGTGGGCAAACACTCGGTCCACATGGGCTTCGATGTCGCGGCACGGCGCGGCGACGCCGGGAGTGTACCAAACGGAGAAATCGCTACAGTCGCGGATCTGGCATTTCGGCGTCACCTCAAGTTTGCCGCGGTAAAATGGATGCAGCCGCAGCGCATCTGCACTGGGTATCTTGGCTTTGGCCAATAGCTCTTCTATGTTTGGCTTTGTCGTCATAGTCCTGTCGCAATCGCGCCCCCGAGCTTACTCTTACTAATCAGTTCGTTATTTAGAGACTATGTCGCTAGTGTGCGACCGAGAGGCGAGCCCTTCCGACCGCGGTCAATGGTTCTCTGCCTTGCTGGCCACCACCCCGTCCTCTCCATAGGTGGAAATGCCCGCCGGCAGGGCCTGAAAACAACCTTTGCGCTCCTGTGCCCGCGCTCTCCAGGTCTCACCCCTCGGTCGCTGCTTGGTTACTTAATTGTGGACTCCTTAATAACTGTGCGTCAGATACATCAGAAGCCGGTGCGCGCCATAAGACTCGCGCCCTTTTCCACCTTAAAGCCGCTGGCGAAGCCGATCCCATTCTGCGCTTGAAACAGCGCCTGTTTATTCGCTTCGATGCTTACGCCGCCAACGGTCAGCTTCCCCTCCGTCCGGTAAGCGGTCCGGGACTTGATGTCCTTTGGTTGCAAGGTCAAATCCGCCGGCGCGTAGGCAGGCTTAAATGCGAACAACGAATCGCCGTTTCTGTTGTTGGCCCAAAGCGTGCCGTCGGGTCCCATCATCAGGCGCAGAAACTGTTCCGGCCCTTCGACGGTTTGTGACTTGCGCTCCTGGACTTCGCTGGTTAGCGGGATTCTCGCAAATAACGGGTTGCCGTCGGCCGCGTAGCCGTGCAGGTAGCCGTTGTTCCAAAAATAAATATTGTCGGCGCCGTCCATGACCAGATTGCTGGTGGCATTCAAGTTGGCGTCCGAGGCAATGACTTCGCCAGCGCCGAGCTGATCATATTTGCGCGCCTGCAAGCTGCCGTCTTGGATGTAGTAAACGCGGCCGTTCGCACCAAGCACGGGCTGAGGCAACAGCGTTCCCGAAGCGCTCCAGATTTGCTGATTGGACGTATAACCCCAAAGGTGCCCTTGGTTGGCCTTGCTCGTGAAGTCGGCAAACACCATGAGGTCACTGGCCGGAGCCGCCACCGGCACATGATAGTATTCGAAAGGCTTGTCCTTATCGTTTGCCAGTGCAAGCGTCGATTGAACCGACGGATTGGCGATGTCGATGGCAACGGCGCCGGCAGGAGTCTGGGCAAAAACTTTGCGCCCGTCCGGACTCACTGTGATCGTGCTGACTTTTTCTTGACCCTTTGCCAACGGGCCAGATTT
>DATBLC010000182.1:0-9974 GCA_036555515.1 Binatia bacterium | reverse complement strand
CGGGATGGCCGCGCACGAAGCGCGTCCGGACCTCTTCGCTGGTTGAAAAATTCCTGCTGATAGGCGATCGAGAAATGGCAGTAACCCCGCCCGGGCGTGGTCACTTTGAGCTTCGCATAGATGGCGTCCTTGGCGGTGTCGACGCCGATCGTCCAGACGTTCGAGGCGGGAAAGTTTCCTGCTCTTGCCGGCGCGGCGCGGCCAGATCGGGCGCGCGCCGTCCATGCCTTTGATCGCGTAGTCCCAGCGCGGCGGCGATGGAACACCAGAAAACTTTCCGCTGCGGATCAGCGCACGGTAGTGCTCGGGATCCATGTAGAGCACATTTCTCGGTAACACCTTCGGGAACAATTTTTCCGGGAATCGGGTGTTTTTCCGGTCAATGTGGACAATGCGACTAAATGCGAGAATCGGCAAAAAGGTAAATAAAAACGGTAACCTATCGCTAAGCTCCCGTTCCGTTTGAAGTATGTGATTTCCGGCTGCTCCGCTTTTCAAGACCGGTGGATTTAAACCGCTCTCCCACCCCTCCGATATTTTTGATTTCAACAACTTGGCAGGATAGAGATATTAAAACTTACGGCGGGAACTTTTTCAACTGAAACTCAGCCAAGGCTTTCTCTAAACCTGCCCAGCGGGGGTAAGCCGTCGTAGTTCCCGGCCCACCGCCGAAACTCGAAATACTCAAAGGCTTTGCCCTTATAGTACGAGTTTGCGCTTGCCAGATCCTTCTCGAAGTCGGACCCGCAGGTGCCGAGAACTTCTAAAATCCCATGGGAATTAGCTCCGCGCCTAAGCTTTTCGAGGCTATGGGTTTGCGCTGACTAGGTTTCCATTCTCGCGCATCGGAGAGTTTAGGCGGCTCGGACTTGAGGCGAGAAAGGATCGCCGGATTGTTTGCTAATAATTCATGAGAAAATACCGGTGGCAAAAAGCACGCGACACACGAAGTTCTTTGATGAACATGTATTCGAGTCCTCAAAAAATACGCGCGAAGCACGCCTGATGACGGAAAAAGAGTATGCCACTGAGGTGGTGAAAGAATTCAACAGTATTTGGCGTTTATATTTTAGCGTCTTTACGGGAAACGCTGTTAAACGCCTCCAAGGACGATCACAGCAGTTAGCCGCGCAAAAATTTCGCATTATGAATAAAGCAGATGCCGACGTAGCACTGAAAACCTGGTTTGGGGCGGAACTGCCGAATAGCCTCTTTAGCCAGCTATTTCATGCAAAATTTGAGCAGTTAGTTGCGCTGGAGAAGGGAGTAGGCGACGACGTTGCGTCCAGTGCTCTTGCCACAATCGAGCCGGATTCTTTCTTTGCGACAACACTCGCGCGTGTGGACAAAGCGTTGGCGGCCTGACGAATATGCCGATTTGTGTACATAGGATTCATGCTGACGCTATGACCGCGGCGCGGCGCGAATAAAGTGTCGCCACTCGCTGCGCTTTCGGGGATTTGGATCACGGGGTCGGCTTGTTGCTCGTAGACATCCATCGGTTCGCCGATGGCCAACTTCGCTTGGATAGTGCGGCGTAACAGGCCTTCGACAGCTTGATTGCCAAAGACTTGCTGAAGCTGCTGGAGAGGATGCAGCACGACGCGCTTCGGTGATGACGATTTTATTACGCGTAGGGTGTCCCGATGACCATATCGGTTATCGATTTTGGCTTCCCGTTCCATCTTCCACGCTTTTGCTTTTGAGCGCCTGCCAAGCTTGAAAAACAATCCTGGCTCACTGTTACTGGCTTCTATTAGCGCTGTTACCTTCTGAACACACGCTCACCCATTGAAGCGAAACAAAAGACACTGATTGCCTCCCAGCTCTTGCAATCCCACCAAATTACTGGGGAGTTCCCAAAACCTCCCTCGGCTGACCTCCGGTCCTCTACGAGCCCCGTATCCTTATATATGTATTTCTCGCGTGTTAAAATCGGCTGCCAGCAGCTGCCAGCACTGTTAAACGGGTCGGAGTGTTTTCAGATCTTAACACCTACCTGACAGCTGAGGTTACGCTGCTGAACCATTTTTGCCACCCCCCGGGATCAGGATACTTTCCTGCTTTTGAATTGTTTCACTCCACTAGGCTAAAACCGAATTGTCAGCTGGCTTATTTCTATATCGCTTTTTCGGCATGAGTCGTTCCTCGATTTTACCGTCAGTGTAAGATCGTTAAATGTAACCAGATTCAGTAGCTTAAACCAAACACTTTCTTCCCCTCGTTTTTACCGTATGGTTTAGAGGGTTATCCATTTCCCTTCCTAGCGACCCCTGCGTGTTTTGATGGCATTGTTTTTTTCGGCGGGGCCGCTACAATCAGCCATGCTCAAAAGATCCGGACTTGTCGCCATCGGCTTATTATTTCTATTTGCCTGCAGCACGGTTCGGGTCGTACCGTACAAACAACTGGCAAGCCTCGAAGGCGAGCAAACGGCTCGCTTTTTTTATCCCAGCGCCGGGGGCGAGGTCGAAGCGTACGTCACCCGGCCGCGGGGGCACGGTCCTTTCCCACTGGTGATTCTGTTGCACGGCCACAGCCTCGCCGGCAGGGGCGCCGTACAGGTTCTCTCGACCGCCCAGACTATCGCGCGTGAAATTTGCTTCGCCAGCGTCGCCATATCTCTTCCTGGTTACGGCTCGACGAAAGTTGCCAACGGATCGATTGAAGGCGCCACCCGGCAGGTCGTGAAGGACGGCCTTTCGATGGCGAAGCAAATCGCCTGGATCGATCAACGCCGGGTAATGTTTTACGGAGTTTCGCGCGGTGCCATCGTCGCCGCGGCGATGATTAACGAAATCAAAGACGTGAGCGGCGCGGTGCTTTATGCCGGCGCCTACGATCTCGCGCGGCTTTACCGCGAAACGCCGAGCTTTTGGGTGCGCAAGTTGCTCAACCCCAGCGGTGACACTAATCCAAAACTGGTAAGCTTTCTTAGCGACGCATCGCGCTGGCGCACGCCGACCCTTATCCTGCACGGCGAGCAGGACAGCCTGATCCCTGTTAACCAGTCCCTCTTGCTCCGCGATCAACTCAAGGCGGCTGGAACCCGCCATCAGCTTGTGCTGTACCCGGAGCACGGCCATTTTCTGCCAAGAGCCAGCGTCCGAGAACTAACCGTGAAATTCCTCAAAGAGACCGCCCCGCCGACCTGCTCTTCACCCAGCCCCTCTTGAAAATCGGCTAGAAGTGACGGACAAGCTAGGAAGCCAATAGGCGAGTTAATCGTTTGGAGGGACACGCCATGGGATCGCAGAAAGTCCTGGTTCTCTTCGCCGTCCTTTGTTTCAACACCACGGCTCTGGCTGCGGAGTCACGACCATCCTGGCGCGCCGACTGGGACAAAACCCTCGCCGCGGCCGAGAAAGAAGGGGTCGTCAGCGCTTACATCTTCGACGCCGGGCCGCTCTCGGAGGAGACGGTTCAAGCCTTCGAACGGGCCTACCCCAAGATCAAGGTAAATCAACTGCGCGGCCGCGGTAATGATCTCGGGCCGCGCATCATCGCGGAACGGCGCGCCGGCAAATATCTCGTGGACGTCTTCGCCGGTGGCAAAGGCACCGCCTTTGCCACCCTCTACGTCGGCAGAGTTCTGGATCCCATCAACACGCTCTTAGTCCTGCCCGAGGTCGCGGACGAAACCAAATGGTGGCGCGGCAAGCACAAGTACGTCGACCCGGAAGGAAAATACATTTTCGCCTACGTCGGCAACGCCGGTGCCGTCGAAATCAATTATAACTCCAACGCAGTCAACCCGAAGGAGTTCACCTCCTACTGGGACCTGACACAGCCGAGGTGGAAGGGCAAGATCGCCGCTTCCGATCCGCGCATGCGCGGCATGGATAATCCGGTGCTGTTTTTTTATTACCATCCGAAACTTGGACCGGAATTCATCCGAAAGCTTTACGGCGAATCGGATGTTTCAATCGCACGGGACTATCGCCAACCAGTGGACTGGCTGGCGTCAGGCAAATTTGCGCTGTGTATTCCCTGCGTCTCGGATGAAATGGACAGGGCGATGAAACAAGGCCTGCCGGTGGAACAGATTATCGGATTGAAAGAAGGCGGCACTTTGAGCTCTTCCGGGGGTACCTTAAGCCTGCTCCAGAACGCGCCTCACCCCAACGCGGCAAAGGTATTCATCAACTGGTTACTGTCCCGCGACGGGCAATTGCAGGTGCAGAAAGGTCGTAAAGGACGCTTGCTCACGCCATCGAACTCTCTTCGGACCGATATTCCGAAAAACGATCTACCGGAAGATTCCCTGAGAAAAGACGGTGTGGACTACTTCGATGCCGATGACGATCGGAACTCCGACCGGCGGCCGGCGGACAAACTTTTCAACGAGATATTCGGAAAAGCGAGCAAATAGCGCCGGCCAGGGGTGGTCAACGTTTGATGTTCGACGTGATCCGATTCTTTACGAACCGCATGCACAATCACTAAACTGGAATCTTGAACGCTACGGGTGAAGGCCACAGGCGGTGTGCTCGTCCACGACCAAGTCATACTTTGACACGGCGTATGACGGGCACGCGCCACGCCAGAAAAATTGCCAGTAAAAAAACTGCAAACCCCATGAGCCCTGTCGTCGCTGTTTGCCTCGGTCTTGCCCGGCGCCTCCCTGATCGCCGGCTTTGCGATGAACTCATCTGGCTGATTGTCATTCATAATCTTTTTAGAATAACACGCGATCCGATATCGAGCCATCCAAGTTTGGTCAGACGCCAGGGTGACGAACGAACGCGGTAACGGGCGCTAGCCTGGCGGCGCAACCTACCGAGGGTGCTTGACAATTGCTTTCAATGGGATGATTCACATTTCTTCTTGTCCGCGGCCGCCCTTCGCTATATATTCGGGCCAGCTTCCCACTTGGTAATCGAGGTAGACAATGAAGCTTCACAGCGAATGGCCCGGTTCAGTGCACGTCGTTGCGCTATTATCTTTAGTTTTTTTGTTGGCACCGGGAGGGCAAGCTTTCGGGCAGGCTCCCTTCTATCAAGGAAAGACCCTCACAATAGCTCGCGGTAGCACTCCGGGGGGAATTGGCGAGTTGCGGGTCAGGGCGTTCCTCCCGTATCTGAAGAAGCACATTCCTGGACAGCCGACAATCTTGATCGATTTTATGGAAGGCGGCGGCGGGCGCAAAGCCGCCAATCACGTATACGGTCGGTCCGATGGTTTGACCGTTGGCAGCGGGCCAGGCGGCATTCTGGCGAGCGCGATCCTAGGCGAAACGGGCGTCTTGTATGACCTGGACAAGTTCATCTTTCTAGGTTCTACGGAAAGCGAAACTCATTACAGTTTTCTTAGCCGCCGCGAAGCCGGTTGGGACTCTTTGGAGAAGCTTCGATCCGCCACCGGCGTCAGGATCGGCTCCCACGCAGTCGGGCATCCGATTTACCTCACCGGGCGCTTCTTTGCGTATATTCTCGGCTTGAAGAATCCGAAGTTCATCGCCAGCTATTCGTCGCCCGAACAGGACGTGGCTCTGGCGCGGGGCGAGATCGACGCCCGCTCGGAGGCTTCTCTTTCTCTTCTAAAAAGACAACCCGACTTGTTCGAGAAGGGCTCGGCGCATGTTCATGCCGTGATCGAGGTGCCCAAAGGAAAAAAAGTTCCGCAATTTGCCCATCTTCCTGATCTGGAAACATTCGCTCGGTCGGACAAGGAGCGAAAACTCATCGCTATGTTCCGGACCCTGCGCGGCGCAGGATCGCCCTACTTCGTTGGGCCGGGGACCCCCAAAGAGCGGGTGCAAATACTTCAAACCGCATTTCGCAAGGCCTATGAGGACCCTGATTTTGAAAAGGAGTATCGCAAGCTCGTCGGCGATGAACCGTCCCCGATCAATCCGGAAGATTATCAAAGCGCGATCCGTGAAATTCCCCGCGACAAGGAAACTATCGAACTGTACAGGAAGCTCTCCGGCGCAGATCCTCTGCCCAATCGATAGCGTTCGCTGCGCATGAGGACCGGCAGAATGGCGAATGAACAAGCGATGCGGCGTTATCCGATACCGGGCACGATCGTGAAGGAATGGATTATCCCGGCCATGGAGTATTCTGCTTTTACGATCCAACGCGGGCAGACGCTGCGGTTTGTCGACATCGAAGGCAAACAGGTACCGGATCTGGTTTGCTTCAACGAGCGTGATCTCACGGAACATATCAACATGGGCAACAGTCTGCTCTTGAACAAGCGCCGCGAACTGCGCGCGGGTGACGTGCTTTACTCCGTCATCTGCAGTCCGATGATGACCATCGCCGGCTACTCCAACGAAGAAAGCTACGCCTACGGCCCGATGTGCAGCGAGGAGCTGAACCGCATCCGTTACGGCGTACCCGGTACGCGCAACTGCCGCGACAATTTCGCCATGGCGCTGGCGCCTCACGGGTTCAACCAGCGACAAATTCCCAATGCCTTTGTTCCATTCATGCGTGTAGAGGTCGAGCCTGACGGTTCCATGGAGATTAAAGAGCCTACCAGTTGCGCCGGCGACTTCTATGACCTCAGGGCCGAAATGGACTTACTTGTAGCGGTGTCTAATTGCCCTCAGGAACGCAACCCGTGCAATGGATTCAAGGCCACACCGACGGGCATTATTATCTATGAACCCGCATAATCGCCCAATGTACCGGCGAGACTTGTGGAAGGAGACATCATGAAACACACTCGTCTGCGGCGGTTGAAGACAGCCCTGCTGCTGGCCGCTATAGGCCCCGGCTGCCTGAGTTTTTCACCCGCCAATCTGGCGGCCGCTGAGACTTCGGTTACCATACGGCTGGATTTCATCGTCGGAGGAAATCATGCGCCCTGGTTTGTCGCCTGGGAGAAGGGCTTTTACGCGAAGCGTAAACTGAACGTCACGATCCAGCCTGGGACGGGTTCAGCGGATACGATTCGCGCCATCGCCGCCGGCGGGGCCGACGTGGGCTTCGCCAATGTTTCAACCGCCATAGTCGCCCGATCCCGGGGGACACCGATCGTCACGGTCGCTCAGCTCGGTTACATCGCCGTCACGGTTCTGTGGCGCGAGGAGACCGCCATTGCGACACTCAAAGATCTCGAGGGAAAGTCATGGGCCATCAGCCCCGGACAGGCGCAATGGTTTCTGCTGCCGGCCCTTGCAAGGATCAACAACTTAGACTTCAAGTCCATCAAGATCGCCGAGACCGCGCCGCCTCTGCAGCCGGCGGCTTTGCTTGCCAAGAAGGCCGACTTCATCACCATGTTCCGTGCCTCCAACGACGAAGTGGCGGAGATGAATGCGACTAAACAAGGGATGCGATTAAAGCGCCTCCACATGCGGGAAGCGGGCCTCGACATTTACGGCAGCGCGCTTATAGCCAAGGAAGAGGATGTAAAACGTCGTCCGGCAATGATTCGCGCCTATGTCGAGGGAACGATGGAAGGGTTACGGTATACCCGTGACCACCAGGAAGAGGCGCTGAAAATCCTAATGAAGCTCAAACCCGAGCTAGATAAGGAGCTGACTAGAATTCAAATCAAGAACGGCGTGGAGGAAGTCTTCATTCCGCCCGAATCGCTGGCTTCCGGATACGGCTACATGAAGCCTGACGTGATGGAAAAGACCGTGCGAATCACAAACGAGTTCTTCGACGTGGCCGGCAAGGTGGCGCCCGGCACCGTCTACACTAACGAGTTTATCCGAAAGTGAGCGCGCGCTGATTTAGCCCGGATTCCGCAGTTGAAACTACAACACGGCGTGAGCGAGGGACGAACCTGGAGTAGGGAAGACATCCGACTCTACAGTTTCACAGTCTTTTTTGGCCCTTGGCAAGCAGTTGTTACCGAATCTTGATACCTAACTAAGCGAAGCACCGATGAGCGTTGTCCGCTTAATGGCAGAAACCCATTGGCTTCGCTATGGAAGGTTTGATCCTCGTTCTCTGCGGCATTGCAACTGCGGAATCCGAGTTCAGCACATCGGCCCGCTCACCCTTTCTTGCCGTCGCCGGCGCGCTGATCCGGGCCGCTATCGGCGTAGCCTGGAATAACCACGGAATCGATGAAATAGCGCCCGCCCTTGGCGACGACTTCGGCGCCGCGCTTGAGCGCTTTTGCCAAGACCTCAACTGTCGAGACCGGCTCTTCGCTGTCAAAACCCTGGGCGCGCGCCATCGCGACCAAATCCACCCTGGGATCGTCGATGCGCTGACCGATCCAGCGATTTTGCGCCGGCCGCCCACGCATTTGGGCGACGCGCTCCTGATGCATTTCGTCGTTGAAGTAAGAGCGGTTGTCGGCGACCACGATCATTACCGGAATCTCAAAATGCGACGCCGTCCAGAGGGCGCTCACGCCCATGAGATAGTCGCCGTCCCCGAGCACGCCGATGGTCAGCCGACCGCTGTCCTTGAGCGCCAGCGCCGCGCCGATGGTATGGCCCGGCCCGGTGCCGACGGCGCCGCCTCCGTCGTTTCCCATAAACGACAACGGTCCGTCGAAATCATAGGCCTCGCCAGGCCAGCCAATCGGCAGGCGGGCGAAAGTCACGGCGCGGTTCCTGGCAAACTCCCTTACGGTCATCGCCATGTCCCACAACGACATCGGCTGCCCGCGAGCTGGCGTCGACTTGCTCATGTGGCCGTCATTCCAATGCGCGAGGCGCTTCATCTCCGGCCGAGTTTTGATTCCCGGCGTCTTCTTAGCGTCCAGCTGGTCGAGCATCTGCGCCACAAATGAATCGGGCTCGGCGAAGATCGGTACATCGACGGCCGCGAGCGCCTGATGATCCATGCTCCAGCCGTTGGTGCGAATGCTATCGACGGAACAATGGATGATGGTCTTGTCCGCGGGGTCTTGCGTTTGCGCGGCGCCGAGACTCATACGAAAAACCCCGGCGAGATCGAGCCAGTCGAAGCTAATGACGAGGTCCGCCTTTTCGATCAGCGCCGTCGCAGCGTTGCTCGGGCGCAAGCACGGCGCGGCGAAGTGGAGCGGATGGGTCGTCGGAAACGCCGCCGGATCGTTGCTGCTGGTCAGGACGGCGGCGCCGATAGCTTCGGCAAAGCGCACGCGCCGATCCCAGTCCGCCTGCTTGCGCGACACGCGGCCCATTAGGATCAATGGAAACTTGGCCTTGTCGATCGCCCGCAGCGCCTTCAGCACAGCTGCCTGTGGCACCGCCGGAGAAGGCGGCGGAGCGAAACGCGCCGCATCGGGTATCGAAATCGACTCCGTGAGCGGCGACTCCTGTAGTCCGGCGTCGAGACAGATATAGACCGGTCCGTAGGGCGCCGTCCTGGTAATCTGGTTGGCCCTTAGCACCGATTCGACCGCGGCCTGGGGCGAGGCCGGCTGATCGTCCCACTTGGTGTAATCGCGAACGATGGATGCTTGATCCTTCGCCGTGTGAATCCAGTCGATCCACGGACGGCGCCGATGCGCGTCCACTGGGCCGGTGGCGCCGAAGATGATCATCGGCGTGCGATCGCACCAGGCGTTGAAGATCGTCATGGTCGCGTGCATCAAGCCGACGTTGGAGTGCAGCGCCACCGCCATCGGCTCCTCGGTCACTTTGCCGTAACCGTCGGCGATCGACACCGCGTGTTCTTCGTGCAGGCAGATCACCATCTGCGGATTCTGATTGCCAAGGTAGTTGACGATACTGTCGTGAAAGCCGCGGTAGCTCGCGCCCGGCACCAGCGCGATATATTTCAGATCGAGGCGACGGGTCACCTCGGCGACCACGTCACTGCCCCATTTCATCTGCGGCTTGCCTAGATTTTCCGGCTGATCGATCCGCGCGTTCGAGGACTGACCGGTTTTTGTTTCAGCCAATTTTTTGGCGGTTGCGGTTTTCACAGTTATCTCCTCTCCTCATTGAAGGGATTTCAGCCTTTGGCCTTAGCACAATCTTGTTGCGTTGTCTCGCGATTTTGCCGGCCACTTTTGCCCCGCGCGGCTGTCAACGCGCCGTGCCACTCACGCGAGCGAGCAGTCGAAGG
>DATBLC010000181.1:0-3111 GCA_036555515.1 Binatia bacterium | reverse complement strand
TTCGGCAGCTTCGCGGAAAATTTGCGCAGGCCGCGAAAATATTGAAGCATAGTAGTACGAAGGTCACGAAGGATTCAGACATGATATCCGTATCGTCTCTTGAGAAACAGTCGTAGTTTCTGCTAGTCATGCAGATTCAGTAAGACACAAAATCAGGTGGAACTTACCATGCGTATTATCGATGCCGATGGCCATGTTCTGGAGAGAGATATTCAGTGGGCGGATTTGCTCGAAGAGCCGTATCGAGCCCGCGCGCCCAAGGTCGTCAAAGACAACCGCGGCTTTCCCTTTGTCATGATGGAAGGCAAGCTCACGCCCAAACCGGTCGGCAAGGCCTGCAGTTTCGTCGGCGCGCCGCGCAGCCACCATCCGCAGCCGACGACGGGGATGACCGATCCGGTTCAGCGGCTGAAAGACATGGACCTCGAAGGAATCGACACGGCGGTGTTGTTCGGCACTTCCCCCTTCCTGAGTTTGCCCTTCGTAGAAGACAAAGACCTGGCCTGTGCGATCGCGCGCGTCTACAACAACTGGCTCGCCGGCTACTGCAGCGCCGGTCCCCATCGACTCAAGGGGGTGGCGGCAGTCGCCATCCAGGATCCTGTGGAATCGGTCAAAGAGCTGCGGCGCGCAGTGGAAGATCTCAAGTTTGTCGCGGTGGCAGCGCCGCCGACCTCCGCGTCCAGGAAGAATCTCGACGACCCCGACCTCTATGCGTTTTTTGCCGAAGCGCAGCGGCTCAACGTACCGGTCTGCATCCACGTCGGCGCCGGGGATGGGGTTCCCGCCGCGACCGAACGATTCGACCACCCGTTTTTCACCCATGCGATGGCGCATCCTTTCGAACAAATGATCGCTTCACTCTGTGTCGTCGCCGGTGGTTTGTTGGAAAGATTTCCCCGTCTCAAATTTGCATTCATGGAGGCCGGATGCGGTTGGGTGCCCTATTGGATGGAACGGCTCGACGAGCACTACGAAATCCTCCAGCCTACGGTGCCTTGGCTAAGCAAACCGCCCAGCGAATATATGAAGAGCGGACAGATGTTTTACGCCTTCGAGATGGAAGAAAAGACGCTGCCCTATGTGGCCGAATTCGTCGGCGCCGAACGATTGGTTTTCGCCACCGACTATAACCATAGCGATTCCAAGTTTCCTCACACCGTCGAGGAAGTAATGGAACGAGAGGATATAACAGAAACCCTGAAAACCAAGATTATGGGAGAAAACGCCACGCGGCTCTACAATCTCTAGGAGGAGATTTTTGTTCAAAGGTTCAAAAGTTCAAGGTTCAAAGTAATGCGCCCCTGGCGCAGTTCAAAGTTCGAAGTTGAATGTTCAACGTCTCTCCGCCCTACCTTGAACTTTGAACATTGAACGTTTAACCCGAGACGGGTTAAACCCGGATTCCGCAGTTAAACTGGGGAGCCCGGAAGCGAGGTGAAACACTGGAGTAGCGAAGGCGTCCAAGTGTAAATTGCAGAGTCATTTTGCACTTTGGCACTTCGTTGTTACGAGCATTAACGTTCTATCAAGCACCGGCGATCGATGTCTGCTCAAAGGCAGACGGCATCTCCGCCACAGGCGGATTAGCCTTCGGCTGAGACGCGGGTTAAACATAGTGCTGGATTCGCTGCAAGCTCGGCGCAAAAAATAATTCTTCCACATTCGGCTTCTTCTTGATCATGCCCTGTTCATATTCATAGCGGATCGCCGCTTCGAGCGCGCCGCGATTGTCATCGAGATTGTAGGGCCATGGATCGGGGCCGAAAATCTCTCTTTGCTCTCGCAACAGATCCTGGACCCAGACCAGCGCGAAGCTACGCGGGTCGCTGTTTCGCTGATAACAGATTTCTTTGGCCTTTTGGAAAGCCTGAACCAAATTGATCCCAACCCACGGATGATCGTCCAAGATTCGATTCTTGACCACCACCGTGTGCATGATCGGAAAGAAGCCGCCGTTCTTGAGATATTCGATTTCAGCCTTTTTCGGGTCGGGAAACAAAAGCGCCACTTTCGGATTGCCACTGCGAATTGACGGCAACGTTTCCGGATACAGAGCCGCTTCCAATTCGCCGTTTAAGAGCATCTGGTCGACGTCCTTGCCATGCGGCACGAGTTTGACGTTCATCCACGGCGCCGGCTCAAAGGCAATGTCTTCTTCTTCCTGGCACCACCATTCGATGGTCTTGAGATCGACGCCGTAGTGGTCCTGGAGTATGCCACGCATCCACAGACCGGCGGAGTTTTGCAAGGTGTCCAGCGCCACGCGCTTGCCGTTCAAATCAGACGGCTTATCGATGCCGCAGCCGCTGCGCTTGACCATATAGGCATGGCGAAAGCGCCGGTGTGGAAAAACCGGGATCGCGTTGTAGTTGCACCCTTTGTCGCGCGCCACGAGATAAGCCACCAACGACAATTCACAAATATCGAATTCTTCGTGGCGCAGCATGCGCCCGTGCCGTTCCGGCGATGGCATCGTCAAGACATTCAACTCGATCCCCTGCGGCTGAATCTCGCCGTTGATCAACGGCCGGAGAAAATCATAATCGCCGCAGGCCAGCGTCAAGCTCAACTTCGCCATCTAATCTCCTTTGACATGTTGACGGTAAAGCTCCGGAGTGTCGATATCGAGGGTAATGCCCTCGTCTTCGGTATCAATTTCCAAAGTTTCATTACGGTGCGCGTTGACCACCGCCTTGGCTCCTTGATCGATCGGAGCATTGAGCAATTCGTCGAACAACGAGCGTGCGAACATCACCGGGTGGCCGCGTTTACCGTGAAAACTCGGTACGGCGATCGGTTTTCCGCTGTCTTCGAAACGCCGGATCAACAAATTGACCAATTCCGCGTCAATGTACGGATGATCGACCAGGTGTACCAATATTGCGTGACAATTCTTATCCGTTGCGAGATGGCGGACGGCGACTTGCAGTGAAGACAATTGTCCATCTTTATAATCGGGATTGACCAGGATGGTCACCGGCAGGTGTGCGATCTTTTGCCGCATCGCCTCGGCGTTGTGGCCGATGATAACGACGATATTTTCGAGACCGGCTTGCCTGAGCGCTTCGACGATTTTCTCGATAAAGGTTTGGCCGTCGATCGGCAGCA
>DATBLC010000180.1:0-12203 GCA_036555515.1 Binatia bacterium | reverse complement strand
CGGTGAAGTTGTAAAGGCTTTCGTTTCCTTGAAAGCGGGTTACCGGCCGAACGAGGCGCTGCGCAAGGAACTGCTCGGCTTCGCGCGCACGCGGCTCGGCCCCGCGGTGGCACCGCGGGAAATCGATTTCTGTGACAGCGTACCGAAAACCCGCAGCGGTAAAATCATGCGGCGGCTGCTAAAAGCGCGCGAGCTCGGCTTGCCCGAGGGCGATATATCGACGTTAGAGGGAGACATCGAACGATGAATGCAGAAAGGCGCGATGCGCAGGTTCAAGACGTTCAAATCGTTCAAAAAGTTCATGTCGTTTTGACCGACGGTCTGAACGTTTTGACAAATTTCTTTGAGAGTCCGGAATATGACGCGACGATTAAATAAAAAAACGCCACCATTGGAACGGCAACACGCGCTGCATCTATTACGGGAGATGCTGCGCATTCGCCGTCTCGAAGAGAAGTGCGCCGAGCTTTACACCGCGACCAAGATTCGCGGCTTTCTCCACTTATATATAGGGGAAGAAGCGGTTGCCGTCGGCGCGATGCAGGCGCTGGAGCCGCAGGATGCCATCGTCGCTACCTATCGCGAGCATGGCCATGCGTTGGCGCGCGGGGTTTCGGCGGATTCGATCATGGCGGAAATGTACGGCAAGTTAGAAGGCTGCAGCCGGGGACGCGGCGGCTCCATGCATCTGTTCGATGCCGCCACGCGCTTTTACGGTGGCAACGCGATTGTCGGCGGCGGGCTCCCTCTGGCCGTCGGCCTGGCACTGGCCGACAAGTTGGCGGGTCGCGCGCAAGTGACCGCCTGCTTTTTCGGCGAAGGCGCGGTGGCCGAAGGCGAATTTCATGAATCGCTGAACCTCGCGGCGCTATGGAACCTGCCGGTACTCTTCTGTTGCGAGAATAACCTCTACGCCATGGGCACGGCACTCAGCCGCTCCGAGTCTGAAACCGACATTTCCCTCAAAGCTGCGAGCTTTGAAATGCCGGCGTGGCCAGTCGACGGCATGGACGTGCTTGCAGTGGAGACGGCAACGAAGAAGGCCGTGACAGCCGTCCGCTCGGGCGGCGGGCCGCATTTTCTCGAATACCGTACCTACAGATTTCGCGCCCATTCAATGTTCGATCCGGAGCTCTATCGCGAGAAACAGGAAATAGAGGAGTGGAAGAAGCGCGACCCGATTGTAACGTTTACGAACTTGGTGAAAGCGCAGGAACTGGTCGGGGCCGAGGACCTATCGCGATTTGAAAAAGAGATCGCCGAGGAGATAGCGAAGTCGGTGGCGTTTGCCGACGCCGGGAAGTGGGAAGCCATAGAAGAACTGACACGCTTTGTCTACTCGGAGGAGCGAGGCGATCATGGCTGAGGGCAAACGAGTCAAAATCACCTACCGCGAAGCCATGCGCGCCGCCATACGAGATGCGCTCCAGCGCGACGAGCGTGTGTTCTTGATGGGCGAGGATGTCGGGCGCTATGGCGGCTGTTTCGCCGTGAGCAAGGGGCTGCTGGACGAGTTCGGTCCCGAGCGGATTCGCGACACACCGTTGTCTGAATCCGCCTTTGTTGGCGCCGGTATCGGCGCGGCGATGGGCGGGGCCCGTCCCATCGTCGAGATCATGACCGTGAATTTCAGTCTCCTGGCGCTGGATCAGATCGTCAACAATGCGGCGACGCTGCTGCATATGTCGGGCGGGCAGTTCAATGTTCCTCTGGTCATTCGTATGACCACCGGCGCCGGGCGCCAGTTGGCGGCGCAGCATTCTCATAGTCTCGAAGGCTGGTATGCCCACATTCCAGGCATTAAAGTTCTCACACCCGCCACTCTGGAAGACGCGCGAGGCATGCTCTGGACCGCACTCGAAGATCCCGATCCCGTGCTGATCTTCGAGCATGGCGGCCTGTACGCGATGGAGGGAGAGATAGCGGAGGATGCCGGCGCCGTCGACATCAGCAAAGCGGCGGTGCGCCGACCTGGGAAAGACATCAGCTTGATTACCTACGGCGGCACGCTTTTCAAAACGCTTGAGGCGGCCGATGAGCTGGCGCGGGATGGCATCGATGCGGAAGTTCTCGACCTGCGGACCCTGCGCCCTTTGGACACGGCGGCCATCATCGATACTGTGGCCCATACGCACCGGGCCGTCATCATCGACGAAGGCTGGAAAACGGGCAGCATTTCCGCCGAGATCATGGCGCGCATAATGGAAAACGCTTTCTATGAATTGGATGGGCCGGTGGCGCGAGTCTGCAGCGTCGAAGCACCGATGCCGTACGCCAAGCACCTTGAAGACGCGGCAGTGCCGCAGGTGCCCGGCATTGTCGCCGTGGCGCGCCGAATGGTGCAGGGTCATGAGTGAATTTCGCATGCCGTCGCTTGGCTCCGACATGGAGTACGGCACCGTGGTTGATTGGAAGATCAAACCGGGTGATGTTGTAAAGCGCGGCGATGTCGTAGCCCTGGTGGAGACGGAAAAGGGCGTTATCGAAGTCGAGATCTTTGAAGACGGCGTGATCGCGTCGATCGAAGTTCAACCGGGGAAAAAAGTGCCCGTCGGCACGCCATTGGCAACTCTGCGAGCCAATGGCGCAGTAGAAGCATTGCCAGAAGCGAAGCCCGCGCCACCGCTGACTGAAACGCCGCCGCCCAAAAAACCAGCACCGCCTCCCGTTCAGTTGGTTCAACCGATGGTCGCTCCCAGCGTAACCGGACGCCCGCGGGTGTCGCCGTTGGCGCGCAAACGGGCGCAGGAACTCGGCGTCGATCTCCTTGCAGTAACCGGAACAGGCGAGGGCGGTTCGATCACCGCGGCGGATGTCGAGGGTGCCGTGACCGGTAAACCGCCGGCGCCCCCTGGCGGTCCTGTCGTGGAAAAAATCGATCCTCAGACCGCGATGCGCAAAGTGATTGCCGCGGCGATGGCGCGATCGAAGCGCGAAATTCCCCATTATTACCTTTCGACGACCATCGACATGAGCCGCGCCCTCGACTGGCTGGCGGGGGAGAACGCCGCAAGACCCGTAACCAAACGATTACTCTATTCCGCATTGTTAATTCGCGCGGTGGCGCTAGCCGCGCGCGAAGTCCCCGAGATGAATGGATTTTGGCTCGATGGAGTATTCAAAGCGGGGGAGGGGATACATGTCGGTGTGGCGATTTCGTTGCGTCAGGGCGGATTGGTAAACCCCGCCATTCACGATGTCGATAAAAAAAGTCTGGATGAGTTGATGGAGAAGATGCTCGATCTCGTCAACCGGGCCCGCACTGGGCACCTGCGCAGCTCGGAAATCTCCGACGGCACCGTCACCGTCACCAATCTGGGCGAACAAGGCGTCGAGAGTGTCTTCGGTGTCATCTATCCGCCGCAAGTAGCGCTGGTCGGTTTCGGCAAGATTAGCGAAAGCCCTTGGGCGGCAAATGGCATGCTGGGCGTGAAGCGAACCATTGCCGCGACGCTGTCCGCCGACCACCGCGTCAGCGACGGCCATCGCGGCGGGCGATTTCTCATCGCCATTGACCGATTGCTGCAAGAACCGGGGAAGCTTTGAATGTGCTAGAGTCGTTGCAAGACATGTGGAGAGCGAGGCTGGAAGACAGATAATAGAGCATCGTTAAAAGCCGAGAAAGGACTGGCGTGACGGAGACAGAGATAAGACAGGTCGTGCGTGAGGCGTTGAGTAATGTCGCTCCCGAGGTGGATCTGGAGACCATCGATCCGGCGAAGGATCTACGGGATCAGATCGACGTCGACTCGGTGGACTTTTTGAATTTTGTGATCGGATTGCACAAAGCCCTGGGAGTCGAAATCCCCGATGCCGACGTGGCCAAGCTGGCGACTTTAAATGGTTGTGTGAGATATCTGGTTGCTAAAAGCGGAAAATCATCGTGAGCAGTGAAAGGAGTGTCGTATGGCCATGATTAAAAAGATTTTAGCGCCGACGGATTTTTCCGACCTTTCGGCCAGCGGCGTGCGTTACGCGTGCCAATTGGCCAAAGAAATTGGCGCGGAGCTTGTCGTGATCAACATCGTGGCATTGGATGAATCCAATGTTGCCGATAAGCGAGAGCTGGAGCAACATAAACGGCAGCTTGATGAGTTTTTTACGGATAAGGTTGCCGGTGTCGGGTCAGGTTTAAGTATTCGCAAAGTTGTCGAGCCGGGCCAACCCTACTCGACCATCGTCTATTGGGCGGAAAACGAGCGCGTCGATCTGATCGTTACTTCCAGCCACGGTCGCAGCGGACTTTCCCGAGTGCTGATGGGCAGTGTCACGGAAGAAATTATCAGAAAATCGCCCTGCCCTGTGCTGGTCGTTCCGATGGCACGAGAAAACTAGCAGGCGCTGGGATTGATAGTGCAGAGCAGCTCACCGGTCGAGAATCGCACTGACCCATCGAACGCCGCTGCTCGGCATTGCTTGGGCGCGCGCCGCAGATTCGAGGGGACCTTGCAGGCCTATTCAATGCATGGTATCGGTTAACGGCTTTAACAGAGGGGATCGAAACCGGAGTCTCTCAAGGTGCATATCGACGAGTTCGGCACGCCCCAAGCTTGGAATCATTACGCGGTGGACTTCTCATCCCAAGCCGCACTTAAGCAGACGCTGCCTGGCCCGTGCTTCGCAAGTTTGCAAATTCTCTTTGCATACTTCGCGAAAACGCGAAAACAAATCGGAAAGCGCTTTATTTTTGATTTAGTAAGAAGGCATGCGTTTTGCTCAATTTAATTAAAAATTAGGGATTCAACGAGCATTTACTAACTTGCGGTTGTCAAAAATCCTGGTCCTGCAGGCGCTATGTGCGCTCTTTTTTTGGGTTGCCGTAAACACCGTAGGCAGCACAGAGGCGCCTCGCGCCAAACGCGTGTTGATCATTTCGACGGGAAGCCGGCTTGCGCCCGGTTTTGTGCTCGTCGATCAACAGTTGCTCCAAGCCCTTGGAAAAATCCCGTCGCCGCGGATTGAAACCTACGCTGAGAATCTCGATTTGGTTCGGTTCTCGAGCGAGCGCTATCAGCGAATCTTCACTGAGTATTTGACAGGGAAATACGCCGACAATCCACCCGATCTGGTGATCTTGGTTTTCGTGGGAAACCTTGCGACACCTGCTAATCTGCTGCCGCGACTGTTTGCAGGGACGCCGATCATCGTTTCCGGCTTAACCGAGGAAGAGATTCGCCCTGATCAGTTTGGCGGTGGTCTTTTCAGCGGTCTAGCGCAACGTCTCAATCCGGGCGCGAATTTTGAACTGATCCTTCGCCTGCAACCTGAAGTGCGCCGCGTCGTCGTCATCGGCGGCACGGCGGAAATAGATCGTCAAGTCCTCCAACGCGTTAGGGAAGCCGCGGTATCGTTCAAAGAACGGATCGCCATCGATTTCTGGGATAACCGCACTATCAGCGAATTGCGCCAGGCGGTAAAGGGACTGCCACGAGAAACGGTGATTCTGTTCGCCAGGATGTTTAGGGATGGCGCAGGTCAGGCCGTTATTTCCGCTCAGGTGGGCCAATGGATCGCTCAGTGGGCTAATGTGCCGGTCTATGTCATGTCTGATTCCACGGTCGGCACAGGCGCCGTCGGGGGAGCGGTGGCGAGCATCGAGGCCTTCGGCAAACGGACCGGCGAACTGGCGAGCCTCGTTCTGAGCGGCTCGGACATAAAATCACTGCCCTTCGAAATTCGCACCGAAGCTGTACTGCTGTTCGACTGGCGCGCCTTGCAAAGATGGGGCATCCCCGAAAGCCGCCTGCCGGCGGGCAGTGTAGTACGGTTCAAATCGCAGTCGATCTGGGAACAATACCGCTGGTACATCATCGGCGCGCTCGTCGTCATCTTCATACAGAGTGTGATGATTTTCGATTTGCTTCTACAGCGCCGACGGCGGCGCGGGGTCGAAGCGGAATTGCGCGACAGTGAGCAATTGATGGAACTCGCCACCAGCGCCGGCGAGTTAGGACTGTGGTCGCGTGATTTGAGAAATGGCAAGGTCTGGGCCAACGCGTCGATGCGTTCTCTGTTCGGTTTGGGGGGGCAAGATGAGCTCCAATTCGATGACTTGATCGCGCGCATCCATCCCGATGACCGGGCCCGTATGCTCTCCGAGGTCGCGCACGCGCGATCGGCTGGACTGCCATTTCAGGGCGAATTTCGTATCGTTCTTCCTACGGGTGAGCAACGGTGGTTATTGGCGAAAGGCAGCATCGCTGCTGATTCCGGCTCCAACCGCGATCAGCGCAGGCTCGGCGTCGTATTGGACATCACCGAACGGAAGCGGGCGGAAGAAGCACTGGAAAAAGAGCGGTCATTCCTGCGCCAGGTGATCGACACCGATCCGAACTTTATTTTTGCCAAGGACCGCGAGGGGCGCTTCACGTTGGCAAACAAAGCGGTAGCTGACGCATACGGTACGACGGTGGATAATCTCATCGGCAGGACCGATGCCGATTTCAATCCGAATCAACAAGAGGTCGAATCGTTCCGGCAAATGGATCTGGAAGTCATAGACACGTTGCAAGAACGCTTCATACCAGAAGAGCGTATAACCAACGGCCACGGACGGGTGCGCTGGCTCCAGACCGTGAAGCGCCCGATCATTGAAAGAGACGGCTCGGCGAAGCAGGTCCTGGGCGCCTCAACCGACATTACGCAGCGTAAAAAAACGGAAATGGAACTTCGGGAACAGCGCGCGGAGCTGGCCCACGTGGCGCGCATTTCCACCATGGGCGAATTGGCGGCGTCACTGGCCCACGAGTTGAATCAGCCGCTTACCGCGATCCTTAGTAACGCGCAAGCCGCGCTGCGTTTTCTGAGCAGTAAACCGTCCGACATCGAAGAGGTGCGCGAAATTCTGCAGGATATCGTCAAAGACAACAGCCGCGCCGGTGAGGTTATCCGCCGCATGCGGGCATTGGTAAAAAAAGAAGATCTCGAGTTTGTATCGTTGGATCTCGCAGGTCTTATTCGCGATGTTGTGGCGTTGGTGCACAGCGATGCCATTCTGCAAAACGTTAAAATCTCGCTTGCATTGGATGACAACTTGGCAACTGTGCTGGGTGACAAAGTTCAACTGCAGCAGGTTGTGCTCAATCTTTTGTTGAACGCGTTTGACTCGATGAAGGACTGTTCGCCATGCGAGCGAGAGGTCAAATTGCGCGCCGAACTTTACGGCGCGAATATGATCCGGGTGGCCGTAAACGATCGAGGGATTGGGCTCAGCGTAGACAAACTCGACAAAATCTTTGAACCTTTTTACACAACGAAAAGCGAAGGGCTCGGTATGGGCCTTTCGATCTGTCGCTCTATCATCGAGGCGCACAGCGGACGTCTCTGGGCGGAGAACAATGCAGACTCTGGTGCGACGTTTTATTTTACGCTGCCGGTGGAGGCGGGGACGAAGGAAGAGTGGAGGGCGACGAGTGCACAAGTGGGTTCGGGTGACGAAGGTCGGGGCTAGATACGTCAGAGCGGGCTGGTACGAGATAGCAGGCAGTTGGTTGACCTAGTTGCGACAGGCACCTTTCTCGACATTGCGCGAGGACTGGACGTGAGACTCGTGGACGCTACGAGCGAAAGACGATTGACTAAATCGCGATGGGATCAACAAACATCTCGCGCTGCTCGATGAAATCGCTGGAATTTTGAGGAGTTCGCATCGCAAGCACGACAAGAAAGCAAGAGGCCACAGATGATAAATGCTTCTCGACGCTCACCCTTTGACCCTCGTCCGTGCCCCCCCTCGACCCCCGACGCTCGACCCTCGCCATCCTTTACCGTCTTTCTCGTCGACGACGACGCCTCCGTGCGTCGGGCGCTGACGCGGCTGATTAAGTCGGCGGGCCATGCGGTGCAAGCGTTCGCCTCGGCACGCAATTTTCTTGATTACTGGCGTGTCGATGACGAAGGCCCTGCGTGTCTAGTCCTCGACGTTCGCATGCCTGGCTTGAGCGGGTTGGACCTACAACACGAATTACAGGCTGCGAACACGCCACTTCCCATTATCTTCATCACCGGCCACGGCGACATTCCGATGAGCGTTAAAGCGATAAAGGATGGCGCCGTAGATTTCCTGCCCAAGCCAGTGAAAGATAAAGTTCTGCTCAACGCGATCGAGCAGGCGCTCGAGCGTGCCGCCCGGGAGCGCGCGGCACACGACGAAATCGCTGACATCCGCCGACGCTTGGAGACTCTCACTCCTCGCGAGCTCGAGGTGTTGCGGCTGGTGATCACGGGAATGTTGAACAAGCAAATCGCTTATCAGCTCGGCACCGTGGAAAAAACCATCAAAGTCCACCGGGCGCGCGTGATGGAAAAAATGGAAGTGCAATCGCTCGCCGAACTGGTGCGGATCGCCGAACGCGCGGGCTTAGGCCAAACCTAGATGAAAGGTTTCAGATTTCAGGTTTCAGGTTAAGAACGAGACTTCCGATCCTGACACCTGAAACCGGTAGTACCCTGACACCTGAAACCCTTCCTCCTATTGGACCAAAGTCCAATATACACGCCTTCCTTCCTTCGATAGAGTCATTTCAGCACGATTTCACGGCGTAGTTTTCTATTGTTCTCGACAAGGGCGCGGAGGCCCATCGCTTTGGACAAATCCAAGCCACTAATTGCCATCGTAGATGACGATGAATCCGTCTGCCGTGCGGTGAGACGGCTGGTGCGCTCGATAGCGATGAATGCAGAAACATTCAGCTCGGGACAGAATTTTTTCGATCTTCTTGACGCGATGCCCTCATTTCAGCCCGACTGTTTGATTCTCGATGTGCAAATGCCCGGGATGAACGGCCTTGACGTACAGGATCGACTAGCGACGAGCGGGAACAGTATTCCCGTGATCTTTATCACGGCCCACGATGATGTCGGACTCCGGGAGAAGGCATTGGCCGCCGGGGCGGTGGCCTTTTTGCGCAAGCCGTTCAATGACGACTTGTTGATAAGAACACTGGAAGAAGCTCTTAAACGTCGCGCCCATTCTAGTCAAATCGCCTGAGATCAACAGCGGCATGCGAGGTAAGAACAGCGGACGTCGCAACTGAAAACGAGATTTGTGCTGCTCTTCGGCCTTGGACGATAATTTTTATTGAACCAGCAAGGAGTTTCATTTCATGAGAAACATTGTCGCTAACGCGCGAACGAGATGCCGGCGATCGTTACAGCTGACTCTGGTGCTGACGGCGCTGCTGATGATTCCGTCCGCGCGGAAGCTTGCTGCGCAGGGAGTTTATGAACCGTCGACAACCCTGAGCGCATCGAAGATTCTACCGCCGGAAATATTGGCCGGTCCGCATCATCGTGTTGAGGAAAGAGTCTACAACGACGGTTTCTTGAATCGCTATACGGTACTCTCCAAGTTCGGTGGCTTCGTCGCGGTTTCGACGCCGATGTTGAGAAAACGCATCGGCGAAATTAATGCCATGGTGCGCATGGAGCAGATCAAAGGAACGAAGGAATTTACCGCCTCTCTCAAGGAAGCCGGGACCGATACGCTAGCCGGATTTAAAAATATCGTCACCAAGCCAGTCGATACCGTGAAGGGTGCCGCCTCCGGCCTGGCGGTCGCCTTCAGGCGCGCCGGGGATGCCATCGCGGGTCCGAAGCGCAGCGATACCGAGGATAACCGGGTCAAGGATCTCATCGGCTTTTCAAAAACCAAGCGGGAGTATGCTTATCAGCTCGGCGTCGATGCTTACACCGACAATGAGAAACTCCAGGATCGGCTCAACGAGATTTCCTGGGCCGGTTATGCGGGTGGCTTGACCTGGGCGGCGGCGATGGCAGCGGTCCCCGGCGGAGCGGGCTTGGCGATCACGATCTCGGGAACGCACAAACTTCTAAACGAAGTCTTTCGTACGACTCCGCCGGTCGATCTGCGGCGCCTGAACGCGGAAAAGCTCAAAGCGATGGATGTTCATGCGGAAGTCGCTGACGCATTTCTCAATAATTCGATTTATTCACCCCGCTACCAAACGATATTGGTCAATGCCCTTGACGAGATGAAAGGCGTTCGCAATCGCGCCACGTTTGTCAGGTTTGCTGCTGCGACCGCGAACGCCGACATTGCATTTTTCCGGCAGCGCCAGGCTGAGATGTACGCGGGTTATCACAAAACGGTGACGCCGGTTGAGGTATTTATCGCCCTGGGCGAATTTGCCGCGGTGCGAACCACCAAGAATGAAGTCGTCTTTAACGTGCCGCTGGATCATCTGGTCTGGACGCAAGACATGGCCAAGCTGTTAACCGCCGCCGACTACCAAGTAACCCAACTAACTCGTCCGGCAAACAAGCAGCTGTGGGTGGCCGGCACAGTCAGCGTGCGGGCACGCAAAGAGATCGAAAGTCGCGGTTGGCAAGTGCAGGAACGCAGCGAAGAGCGGCTGCTAAATTGGACGGAGAGTTATCCCAAGTATGAGAAGCCCGAAGAGCGAATTCCATCCGGACTCGTTTTCTTGAAGTTCAAATCCGTGGGGATTGGCGTCGGCGGCAGCTCGGGAGAAGGGGTTCTAGGCTATCAAGGGAGGGAGTATCCGTTCACGATCTCGGGACTCAATCTCGGCGACATCGGCGCGTCGAGCTTCCAAGGCGCTGGTAAGGTTTACGATCTGAAGAGCGCCAATGATTTTGCCGGCAACTACGTCGGGAGCGAAGCGGGGTTCGCCCTGCGCGGCGGACAGAGTGAGCTATCCATGCGCAATGGCAAAGGCGTGACGATCGTGGTGTTGGCCGGCGAGGGTAAAGAATCGGGAACCCGAATGAGCCTCGGGGCTTCCGGCGTAAGTATCAAAATGAAGCAGTGAATCCCGTACCACAGTTTATCGAAGGGACGAACGGAGAAGGGAGTAAAACCATTAGAAAATTGTCGTTCGTGCCGAGGCTTTCGAAGCACAAGAAACTTATTTCAGCGACTTGATATGGCTGAACAACGTCAAGTCTCATTCAATCACGCGGACGATGCAACGCTGTTAGTTCGCTTTTCGGGGGCCTGGCGCTTACGCGGAGGGCTTCCCTCGGCCGCCTTGGTGCAGCGCGAACTGGAATCCACCTCGCCGTTGCACAGAATTGCCTTCGACGCGGATGGATTGAAATCCTGGGACAGCAGTGTACTCACGTTTCTGGTTGAAGTCTCCGAGTTGTGCCGTCAGCGCGGCATCATCATGGATCGCGCCGGACTGCCCGCCGGCGTGCGAAGGCTTTTGGAGTTAGCCGAGGCGGTGCCGGAGAAAAAAGGCGCGCGCCAGGAGGCAGTTGAGACGCCATTCCTCGATCGGGTCGGCAATACCGCCATCGGCGCCGGCGTTTCCATGGGAGAGATGCTCAAATTTCTCGGCGAGATGACGCTCACTTTTATCCAGCTATTCAGAATGCGGGTACGTTTTCGCGCGGTGGACCTGATTCTTTTGATCCAGCAGTGCGGCGCCCAGGCGTTGCCCATCGTTACGCTGATCAGTTTTCTAGTGGGGGTTATACTGGCCTTCGTGGGCGCGGTGCAGTTGAAACAGTTCGGCGCCCAAATCTACGTCGCTGACCTCGTCGCCATCGCCATGATCCGCGAGATGGGCGCGATGATGACCGGCATCATTATGGCCGGCCGCACCGGCGCCGCCTTCGCCGCCCAACTTGGCACCATGAAGGTCACCCAGGAGATCGACGCTTTTACGACGATGGGTTTTTCGCCTCTGGAATTTTTGGTGCTGCCGCGGGTGATCGCTTTGATTTTGATGATGCCCTTGCTCTGCCTCTATTCCGACTTCGTCGGCGTCGTCGGCGGGGCCGCGATCGGCGTTGGTATGCTCGACCTTTCATGGACGACGTACTTTCGCGAGACTTCCAACGCCATCAGCATGACCGACGTGCTCGGCGGCGTGTTCAAAAGTTCGGTCTATGGAGTGCTGATCGCTCTTTCCGGCTGCCTGCGCGGCATGCAGTGCGGCAACAGCTCCTCTGCAGTCGGCGATGCGGCCACCTCCGCCGTGGTGACGGGCATCGTCGCCATCGTCGTGGCTTGCGGCGTGTTCGCCGTGGTGTTCTACGTTCTGGGGATTTGACACGGCGGGACGGGAGCAAGGCAAGGGTGAAACAGCGGATCACCGAAATGACCGAAGATCGGAATATTCCGGCGGCTTTGACGGATTGACATGGCGGGTGGCGTTGACAACGGAAAAGGGGCGAAAGCCCACATCACTGTGAGCGATCTCACGATGGCCTAC
>DATBLC010000179.1:0-12397 GCA_036555515.1 Binatia bacterium | reverse complement strand
CCGTTGCCGCCGGACGGCGCCCAGCGGGCGCAATCAAGAATCGTCTTAACCATAGCGTCCGAAACCTGCCGGCTTTCGTCGTAGCCGCGAATACTGCGTCTTCGCTCGACCAAAGTGCGCAAGTCGTCGATTTTCATGATGCGACCCTCCAATGCGATTCAGTTCCAGCCTTATCCCAGCGCCTCCAGGCGTTGCAAATGACCGAAGCGCGACGCTCCTCGCCAGTCAGCATAGTGGTCCCAGAATTCCCTGACGATCGAAGGATTTACCCTAAGGCTCGGCGAGGGGTGGGAATAGCGCCACATGGGCATAGGGACGGAATCGTTCCGCAGGCCTCAACCGTGGAAAGCCCTACCGGGGTGGGGGGGTGGCCATCAAGACATTGGCCGATTGGCCACGGGGAAGACACGCGCCTCCGACGCTTCTATTGTAAAGAAGGATTGGAGACACCACACTAGCTTCCTCTTATTCCTGCTGCCGGCAAAAAATCTACATGAGAATTGCCCGCGCTTATGCTATAATTTTTTTGTTTCATGGACGCCGATTCGATCCCCACTGAAGTTGAGCCGACCCCCTCGTTGATTTCGCGCTGGTTCTTCACCAACACCGGCTCCCTCAAGCGCTGGCTGAGGTGGTCTATTTTTTTCCTGGTTGTTATTTCCTGGGGCGTCATCGAGATCCGCACTTCGGTGCTGCAATCCTGGCTCTTCACCGCGACCAACAAACGCATTTCATTTGAATTGGCTGCCGGCCGCAGTTCAAGCATCGCGTTTCCGCGCCGCGCTCCCTTTGATGACCGCCGGGGCTATTCGAAGCTTTCCGACTTTCAGGCGCGCCTTGAAAAACAGGGCTATCAGGTCAGGCAGCAGGTGCGGCAATCGAGGACTCTTGCCGATCTCATCGGCCGCGGCATCGCGCCTCCTTACGCCGAGCCACCGGAAACCGGTATGATCGTCCACGGCATCAATGAAGCCACGGACGCGCCGCTCTTTCAACATGCTCAGTCGGAGTACTTGTTCAAAGGGATCGACGATATCCCGCCGCTGCTCGTCAAGACACTGCTGTTTTTGGAAAACCGCGATCTCGACCACCCCGCGGCGTCCTGGCAGAACCCGGTAATCGAATGGGACCGTATGGTAAAGGCGGCTTTTTATTATATGGGCGCTAAACTTTACTTGCGGGTGCCGGTACAAGGCGGCAGCACCCTCGCCGTGCAATTGGAAAAATTCCGCCACTCTCCCAACGGCCGCACCGACACGCCATTGGAAAAATTACGACAGGTCGTCGGCGCCAGCCTCAAAGCCTACCGCGCCGGCAAGAACACGCGCGCCTGGCGCGAGCGCATCATCGTGGACTATTTCAACACCGTGCCGCTGGCTGCCGTGCCGGGTTATGGCGAGATTCACGGCATTGGCGAGGGACTTCACGCCTGGTTCGGAACCGAGTTGGCAAACGCACTAGCGGCCATCAACGAGCCGGGCATTACCGCTGCCAAGGTGGCCGCCTATAAGCAAGTATTGACCTTGCTCGTCTCGGTCCGCTCGCCGTCGGCGTTTCTGGTCGAGGACAGGCCGGGTCTCGAGGAAAAAGTCCGCCAGTTCGCCAAGCTGATGGTGCGGGAAGGCATCATCGAAAAACCACTGGCCGATGCGATCGAGAACACCCGCGTCGAATATCTGGTCACGGCGCCGGTTACGCCGCAGCCTTCGTCTTACAAAAATAAAGCCGCCAACGCCGTGCGCATCACGACGATGGAGTATCTGGGCATTAACAACGTCTATGACCTCAACCGCCTGCACTTGGAAGTGCAAAGCACCATCGACGTGCCGCTGCAACAGAAAGTGACGGATTTTCTAAACAGCCTAGGAGACTCCGAAATCGTTAAAGCCAAAGGATTGATCGGCGAATATCTGCTCAACAACGCCGACCCAAAAAAGATCGTCTATTCATTCCTGCTCGTGGAACCCACGCCGCAAGGAAACATGGTCCGGGTGCAAGCGGACAATCTCACCACGCCGTTCGATTTCAACAAGAGCGTCAAGCTCGAGCTCGGCAGCACCGCCAAGCTGCGCACGTTGACGCACTATCTGGAAATCATCGCCGAACTGCACAAGGATCTTTCCCCCTTGACTGGCCAAGACCTTGCGCAGGCGGCGAAGCGGGCGCGCGATCCGCTCACCCGCTGGGGCATTGAAACGCTTCAGAAACAGCCCCAAATCACCCTCGAAGCGATGCTGCAAAACTCCCTGGAGCGGCGTTATTCAGCCAGTCCTTACGAAATGTTCTTCACCGGCGGCGGACTGCATGACTTCGCCAATTTCGACCCCGACGACAACGCCAAAGTCCTGTCGCTGCGCGAGGCCTTTCAGAGCTCCGTCAATCTCGTCTTCATCCGTCTTATGCGCGACACCATCAGCTACCACCGAGCGCGGCTGGCCTATGACGCCGACGAGGTGCTCACCAAGCCGGATCATCCCGAGCGCCGCCGCATGCTCGCCGAGATCGCCGATGAGGAATCGACCGCCGCGTTGCGGCGCGCCTATCACAACTATAAAGGGCAAGACGAGGAAAAAATCATCGCCCGGCTGGTGGGAACTAGGGGCAATGCCGAACGGCGGCTCGCGATGCTTTTCTTCGCCTGGCGCATCGGCGCCGATGAACCGGCGCTGGCGGCATGGGTCAAAAAACACAGCGCGCAGCCCACGACCGTGGACCCGGCGAGATTGTTCCGAGCTTACCAGAACCCGAGACTCACGGCGGTGGATTACGCCTATCTGCTCTCCATTCACCCGTTGGACCTCTGGTGCGCAGGGGAATACCGCAAAAATCCAAATCTATCATGGGACGAGCTTCATGCCGGTAGCCGCAAGGCGCGCCTGGAGGGCTCGTCGTGGTTGCTCAACTCACGCAACCGCAGAGCTCAGGACTTGCGCTTGCGCATAAGAATAGAAAGGGACGCTTTCGCTCGCCTTACGCCTTACTGGCAGAAGCTGGGTTTTCCTTTCAAAACTATGGTGCCGTCCTACGCCAGCTCCATTGGCAGCTCCGGCGACCGGCCAACGGCGCTCGCCGAGCTCGTCGGCATTCTGGTAAATGACGGCGTGCGCCGTCCTGGTACGGCTCTGACCAAAATCCACTTCGCCCCCGGCACGCCCTATGAAACAGTCTTGGAGCGCAATCCGTCCTATGGCGAAGTCATGCTGCATCCGGAAGTGGCTCGCGCGGCGCGCAAAGCTATGGCCGAGGTCGTCGCCCAGGGCACAGCACGGCGCTTGCATGGGACATTTAAATATCCCGACGGCAAGCTTATCACGGTCGGCGGAAAGACCGGCTCCGGCGACAACCGCATTCAAACCTTCAACCGGCAAGGCGGCGTGACGTCTTCCCGCGCCACCAATCGTACTGCGACTTTCGTTTTTTACATCGACGACCGCTACTACGGTGTCGTGACCGCTTATGTCCAGGGACGCGAAGCGGAGCACTACAAATTTACCAGCGCGCTTCCCGTAACAATTTTAAAATTACTGGCGCCGGCGATTGTGGAGCATGTGGCCACAAAAGCAACCGCAGCGCCTCTTACCGCCGGAGAAAACTATAACAAAGTAAAATTACGAGACATCAACTTCACGCCCTCCCGCCCGCGCAGCAAGCTGGGGCTAGCGCAGTGATTTCAATCCGGTAAAGAATCCGATCTTTCAACGACTGGAACTGCTGGAACGTTTTGAACTACTGGAACCGGTCGCGGTAGCGAACGTTACCTGCCCCGCCGGTTGCCGTACAGATCGATGTGCAGCCGCGGCGTGTAGCCATAGCCGTAGTTCTTGCAGGCTTCCACGATCCATTTCGCCTTCGAATGGATCTGCCGCGCCGTCTTTCCCTGCGCCATGACCAGCACACGGCTTTGTTCGACTCGGTGCAGTTTTGCGACAATATCTCGCAGTTCCTCGAAGTCTTCCGGTCGATCGACGACAAACTTCAACTGGCAGTCATAGGAGGCGAGAAATTTTTCCATCACCGGAAAATTTTGCCGCCGCGCTTCATGCATTTCGGCGAACTGTCCATTGGCCCTTTTCCAAGGCGTGGAATTCGCCAGCTTTGGGCTCATGGATAAAAGATCGCAGACAACCGGCTTAAAAATCGTCGCCGCCGTTTCGATCGTAATGTGGGCGCCGGTATCCTTGAGCTGCCGTGTTAGTGCTTCGATATCCGGCGCTAAGAAAGGTTCCCCGCCGGTAACGACGACGAAACGGCTGGGATACGTGGCAACTTCGCGAAGTATTTTATCGATGCTCCAATCCCGTCCCGCCGGTTGCCACGATGTGTACGGCGTGTCGCACCACACACAACGAAGGTTGCAGCCGGAAGTCCGGATGAAAACCGACGGAACGCCGATCAACCGCCCTTCGCCTTGAACGGAATAGAAGATTTCGCCGATGCGCATGCATGAACACTAACAGAGCCGATTCATGCAAGGAAGCGGACCGCTGTGTCTCGTTCAAAGTTCAAGGTTCAACGTTCAAGGTTTCGGAATAGGAGGTTGGCTGGGCGTTAACGTTGAACGCGAAACCTTGAACCGCGCCGAAGGCGCCGCCTTGAACCCGGATACCGCAGTTGCGCTCGACAGGAAGCGCGAGGCGCAACCCTTCCGTAGCAAAGTCTCAGCCGAAGGCTGATCCGTTTGTGGCGGAGATGCCGTCTGCCTCTAAGCAGAGATCGATCAGCGGTGCTTCGACAAAACGTTAAAGCTTACAACAACGAAGTGGAACGGCGCAAAGTGACTTTGAAATTTTACAGTCGGACGCCTTCCCTACTCCAGGGTTCCACCTCGCTTGCCGGTTACTCAGTCTAACTGCGGAATCTGGGTTGAACCGAGTTCTTTGAACGTGGTAGATGTTAAAGGTTGGGGCGATTGGAGTTTGAGGTTGTAGTAGGCACGGTTAATTTTGCAGACCCATGAGCGTAGACCGACAAGCGCTATTGGAAGAGGAACGCAAGCTGCGCCGGCTCAGCCGGGCGATGGACGTGGCGGCCACTTTGCTGCGGCAAGCGGATCTTACCCTCGACGAAGCCCGGGACATCGTGGAGCACGCCAAACGGACGGCGCTGAAACTCTTTCCAGATAAAGAAGCGACCTTCGATCTTATCTACGGCCCCCGTTTCCGCCGCATCCTAGTGGAAAAATATCGCCTGCAATAGCACAAACGATCATGAGCCAGGGCTGGATTCAGATACGCGGCGCCAAGCAAAATAATCTCAAGAATCTCGACCTGCGCATTCCGCTGAACGCCCTGACGGTTATCACCGGAGTCAGCGGCTCGGGAAAATCCACTCTCGCCTTCGACATACTTTACGCCGAAGGGCAACGGCGCTACGTCGAAAGCTTCTCCGCCTACGCGCGCCAGTTTCTCGACCGCATGGACAAGCCGGACGTGGAAAGCATCGAGAGCATTCCACCCACCATCGCGATCGATCAAAGCCGCGCGGTGCGCACCTCGCGTTCCACGGTCGGCACCATGACCGAGCTGCACGATCACTTCAAATTGCTTTTTGCTAAAATAGCCGTGCTCCACTGCCGGGGTTGCGAGCGCATCGTCGAGCGCGATTCGGCGCAGTCGGTGCTTGCCAAACTCGGCGCTCTCGCGGAAGGCGCGCCGGTGATTCTGACTTTTCCGTTGGCAGCGCCGGCGGGGGTCTCCTGGGAGGAAATGCGCAACGGGCTCAGCCAGGCGGGGTTTCACCGCCTGCTGGAAGGCCAAACCATTCGCGAACTGGACGAGATCGCGGAGGCGCCGCCGCTACAACAAGGGTTGGAAATTGTCGCCGACCGCTTTGCCTTCCGGGCGGAAAACAAAAAAAGAATCCTCGATTCCCTGGAACAGGCTTTTCACTACGGCAAAGGCCGGTTGAGTCTTCATCTGCCTCAGGAAAACTGGCGGCGCGAGCCCTTCAGCAATCACCTCCACTGCCCGCACTGCGATATTTCGTATCGCGATCCGACGCCCAACCTGTTTTCTTTCAACAGTCCGTTGGGCGCCTGCGAAACTTGCCGGGGCTTTGGCCGCGTGATCGACATCGATCTCGATCTAATCATTCCCGACCACGGTAAATCGCTCAGCGAGGGCGCCATCAAGCCCTGGATCAATCGCAAACGCAGAACCCTCCGTTTGCTCGATTTTTGCGAGCGCAAAAAAATTTCCACGACGAAACCCTGGGGCGAGCTGGCCGAGAAGCAGCAGCGGCTTATCGTCGAGGGCGACGGCGAGTACCGCGGCATCCGCGGCTGGTTTCGCCGCCTGGAGCGCCGCAGTTACCGCATGCATGTGCGGGTTATGCTGGCGCGCTACCGCGCCTATCTCATCTGCCCCGATTGCCAGGGGAACCGCCTGAAGCCCGACCCGCTGCATTACAGAATTGATGGTAAAGACATCGCCCAGATCAACGCCATGAGTGTAGGCGAAGCCCATCGCTTTTTCGCCGAGCTGGCGCCCAAAGGCGCCCTCGACCAGGTGGCGCGCTTGATCCTCGATGAGATCCGCCGGCGGCTCGGTTATCTCGCCGCCGTCGGTCTCGAATATCTGACCCTCGACCGCCAGTCGCGGACGCTTTCCGGTGGCGAGCTGGAACGGGTCGATCTCACCACCGCCATCGGTTCGTCGCTGGTCAATACGCTCTACGTGCTCGACGAACCGTCCATCGGCCTGCACCCGCGCGATAGCCGCCGGCTCGTCGAGATTCTGCACCGCCTCAAAGCCAATCAGAACACGGTCGTCGTGGTCGAGCATGATCCGGAGATCATCAAAGAGTGCGACCACATCATCGATCTGGGGCCGCGCGCCGGCGCGCAGGGCGGCGAGGTGATGTTCGCGGGAGCTTATGAGGCGTTGCTCGACGACAAGAACTCGCTTACCGCTGCCTATTTGAGCCGGCGCAAAACGATTCCTTTTCCCGCGCGCAACCGCAAGCCGCTGTTCCAACGAGCAATCAAAATTTACGGCGCCTGCGCCAACAATCTCAAAAACGTCGACGTGGAAATTCCTCTCGGCGCCTTGGTCTGCATTACCGGCGTCTCCGGCTCGGGCAAATCGAGCTTGGTGGACGAAGTGCTTTACCGCAATTTGAAAAAGCTCAAAGAAGCGCGCGCCGCCAGCGTAGTCAACTGCGCCGGAATCGACGGCGCAGACAAGATTTCCGAGGTGGTCCTGGTGGACCAATCTCCCGTCGGCACCACGCCGCGCTCCAATCCCGCCACGTACATGAAAGCCTTCGACGGCGTTCGCCGCCTGTTCGCCGCCGCCGATCTTTCGCGTCTGCGCGGTTACACGCCGTCGACTTTTTCGTTCAACGTGGAAGGCGGCCGCTGCGAGACCTGCCGCGGCGAAGGCTTTGAAAAAGTCGAGATGCAATTTCTCTCGGACGTTTACACTTCATGCCCCGAGTGCCATGGCAGCCGTTACCGGGAAGAGATCCTGGAAGCCACTTATCGCGGCAAAAGCATCCGCGACGTGCTTGATCTCACGGTGATCGAAGCTTTGGAATTTTTTAAAGACACGGCGGAAATCAAAGACAGTCTCTACCCTCTCAAAGCCGTTGGCCTTGAATATGTCCGGCTTGGCCAGCCCCTGACGACGCTTTCCGGCGGCGAGTCGCAGCGCCTTAAACTCGCGGCGCACATGGCGAGAGCCAAGAAGTCAGGCACGTTGTTTATTTTCGATGAGCCGACCACGGGTTTGCATTTTCACGACATCGAGCGCCTGCTCTGGGCCTTTAATGAATTGATCGACCAGGGTCATTCGGTGGTCGTCATCGAGCACAACATGGAAGTGGTCAAGTGCGCCGACCATATCATCGACCTCGGACCCGAAGGCGGCGATGGGGGCGGCGCCGTCGTCGCCACCGGGACACCGGAACGGATCGCCCAAGCGGAAAATTCCCACACGGGGATTTACCTGAAACCCCATCTCGCCAACGCGGCCTCGTCGCCGTTCAAGCCGGTATTGGAAACCCGTTCAAGAGTTCAAGAGTTCAAGAGTTCAACCGATACCGACAACGCCATCACCATCGTCGGCGCCAAAGAGCATAATCTCAAAAACATCAGCCTCAAGATCCCGCGCGACCGCTTCGTCGTCATCACCGGCTTAAGCGGTTCGGGAAAATCATCCCTCGCCTTCGACATAATTTACGCCGAAGGGCAGCGGCGCTACATTGACAGCCTTTCCGCCTACGCGCGCCAGTTTCTCGAAGTGATGGCGCGCCCCAACGTGGACTTGCTCGCGGGCATCCCACCGACAGTCGCCATCGAGCAGCGGCTCAGCCAGGGCGGCAAGAAATCCACCGTAGCCACGGTTACAGAAATCTATCACTATCTGCGGCTGCTTTATGCCAAGATCGGCAAGCAGCACTGCGTGCAGTGCGGGCGGCAGATCCATGCGCTCACCCGCAGCCAGATACTCGACCGTATCGGCCGCGCCTACCGCGGCAAAGATGTCGTCGTGCTGAGCCCCATCGTGCGCGGGCGCAAGGGCTTTCATAAGGAAGTCATCGCCGGCGCGCGCCGCCTCGGCTACCGCCAGGCGCGCATCGACGGCAAACTGGTAGAGCTTAGAGCGCCTGAGCTGGCCAACGGCCTGGAGCGCTTTAAAGAACATGACATCGACATTGTCGTTGGCAAGAGCAAGGCCAGTACCCGCGAAGTGGAGGCCATGATCGATCAGGGACTCCGCCTGGGTAACGGCGTCATCCATTTAATTTCCGAGCGCGGCGAGCAGATTTTCAACCAGCGGCTATTTTGTCTGCACTGCGGCATCGGCTATGAGCCCCTCGACCCGCGGGTTTTCTCTTTCAACAGCCGCCAGGGCGCCTGCTCGCAATGCGGCGGCATGGGCTTTCAATGGGATTTTGACCGTGACCTGCTCTTCCCCGACGCAAAAAAAACCGTAGCCGACTCGCTCGCTACGGTCGCGGGTCTCTTCTCCGGCAACGCCGCTCATCTGCGCCGCGCCGTCGAGCGCATGGTCGACGAATTGGCAGAAGCACGCAACATAGACAGCACAAAAACGTGGGGCCGGCTGGCCAAAAAAAGCCGAGAGGAAGTTCTTTTCGGCGCAACCGGGCGCACGGCCTTCGGTGGCATCATCCCGCGCCTGCGCGAGCTTTGGGGCGACGGCGAGGAAGAGGCCAATCAAGAGCTGGGCGAGCTGTTGGCCGAATCGGCGTGCGGCGCCTGCGGCGGCCGGAGGTTAAACGGCCGGGCGCAAGCGGTGCGCGTGAACGGCAAAGCGATCTGGCAGGTGGCCGCTTTTTCCGTGGAAGAGGCCAAGGAATACTTTGACCACTTGAAAATCGCCCACGCCAAAAACGGCAACGCCGAGCGCGACCGCGCCGTCGCGGATAAGATTTTGCGGGAAATTCAACAGCGCTTGAATTTTCTCGCCGAAGTCGGGCTGCCCTATTTGACCCTGGACCGGCGCGCCGACACGCTCTCCGGCGGCGAGGCGCAGCGCATTCGCTTGGCCGCGCAATTGGGATCGAACCTGCGCGGCGTGTGCTACATCCTCGACGAGCCGACCATCGGACTGCACCCGCGCGACAATCAAATGCTCCTCAGCACGCTGCGCCGTCTGGAAGAAGCCGGCAACAGCGTGCTGGTCGTCGAGCATGATGAAACCACCATCCAGTCGGCCGATATTATCGTCGATCTCGGCCCCGGCGCCGGCGTCCATGGCGGCAACGTCGTTTCCATAGGTTCGCCGGAAGAGATCAAGAATAATCCTGAATCGCCTACCGGAATTTATCTGCGATCGGTGAAAAAGCGGCTCGGCCCGGCGCGCGTGTTGGAAAAATCACGCTGGCTCACCATTCGCGGCGCCAGGGCGCATAACCTGAAAAACCTCGACGTCAAGATTCCCCTCGGCCTGTGGACCTGCGTCACCGGCATATCGGGCTCCGGCAAGAGCACTCTGGTCCGCGACGTTATTTACAAGGGCCTCAAAGCGAAGCTTGGGCAATTCGCCGGCCGGCCCGGCGCGCATAAGGAAATCGCCGGCTGGCAGGCCCTCGAGCGGATCGTCGAAGTGGACCAGACGCCCATCGGCAAAACCCCCCGCTCGGTTCCCGCCTCCTACGTCGGCCTGCTCGACGAAATCCGCAAACTCTATGCGTTGGCGCCTGAAGCGCGACTGCGCGGTTATACTCCGAGCCGGTTTTCTTTCAACGTCAAGGGTGGGCGCTGCGAGGAGTGCGCCGGGCAAGGGAAGATTCGCAAGGAAATGAACTTTCTCCCCGACGTCTTCATTGATTGCGAGGCCTGCGGCGGCGCGCGTTTTAACGAAGAGACGCTGAGCATTCGTTACAATGAAAAAAATATCGCCGACGTATTCAGCATGACCGTCGAGGAAGCCGTGCCGTTTTTCAGTGCCTTTCAAAAAATCGCCAGACCGCTCAAGATCCTCGATGACATCGGCATGGGCTACATCACTCTCGGCCAATCGAGCAATACGCTATCGGGGGGGGAAGCGCAGCGCATCAAACTCGCCTACGAACTCAGCAAGGAATCCCGCGGCAAAACGCTCTACGTCCTGGACGAGCCCACCACGGGTTTGCACTTCCTCGACGTTGAAAAGTTGATTCATATCCTCCATCGCCTCGTGGAGATGGGCAACACGGTGGTCACCATCGAGCACAACCTCGACATCGTCAAAGACGCCGATTATCTTGTGGATCTCGGCCCCGAAGGCGGCGAACAAGGGGGGCGTGTCGTAGCCTGCGGCACGCCGTTGGAGGTCATCCAGGACGGCAAGCATTCTTACACCGCGCGTTTTCTGCGCGAATATTTAAACGGCGGGACCGAAACAAAGATTCCGTTGGAAGCAAGCGCATAAGACGAATCATGAGACCCTCCCCCATTGGGAGACTCTGTCGCAATGTCATTCTGAGGCCCTTCGACGCGCTCAGGATAAACTCCGCCGAAGAATCTCGTTTTTGTAACACCTTGAACCTGCGAGATGCTTCGCTCCCGCCTCAGCATGACAACAGCGCGCTTTGCGGTTTACGACACTTCTCTGGGATAGGGAAAGGCTAGGTTGAAGAGCAACTAACATGACTGGACGCCTACTTTCGATGCTCGGCCGCGGCCTGCGCCTCAAATGTCCGCGCTGCGGCGCGGGAAGATTGTACCGCAAGCCCTTTTCGATGCATGAGAACTGCCAAAACTGCGGCCTCAAGTTCGAACGCGAGCAAGGCTACTTTGTCGGCGCCATCTATATCAACTACGCCGCGACCATCGCCATCGCAGTGCCGGGTTTTTTCATCCTCGATACGTTTACGGGCATGACCATCGATCGACAGCTCATGATCTGGGTGCCCTTTGCGGTGATCTTTCCATTGCTATTCTTCCATCACTCGCGCGCTCTTTGGCTCGTGTTCGATCACTTTTTCAATCCCACGACGAGTCTCTACCGCGTGCCATCGAAGAAATAGCTAGCTACGTCGTCCGTTGCCCCAAGACGGCGTTGAATGTTATATGTAAAGCGATGGCTGGTCCGACCCTCGCAACTATTCAGAAGATTCTTGAAGGCATGATCGTTCCTGAGATGCAGGCGGTCAAGGACAGACTTGCGTCCATGGAAGGCGAAATCAGGAGCCTGCATACCGAGATCAAGCGGCTAGAAGACAAGATCGACAATGGACTGGCCCGGCTAGAGAATAAAATTGACAACGGCCTGGCTCGCCTTGAGGAAAAACTGTCTGGCCAAGTTGCCCGCATGGACGAAAAACTCACTTTTACAAACAAGCGCCTTGACGAAGCTCTCGAAATCCGCGAAAGGCTTGCTGCTTTGGAAGCCAAAGTAGGGCGCTAGACTCACAAAACTCCAGAGGCAGTTTACGACGATTTCTCGTCTTCTTTCGGTATTTGGATCATCTGGTTTCATGCGGTGATCGGGTAGCGAAGAAGCGACAGAAAACCAGCCTATCCCCTTTAGTAAATCCCCCATTTTCCGTAGCATTCGCTGCAGTTTTTTTTATTGGTTAACTATAACCGCCTTGTCGGCTCATAGGTCGCCGTAAAAACCGTGTCCGCTAACCACTTCTGAAACGCCGGATTCTCACTGAACTGCTTGAACAGTTCGGTGTGGTCGTACAGCAAACTGCCGAGTACCTTCTTCAGGGCGATGTCGTGTTCGATCCGGGCGTTCTGCTTGTCTGAGTTTTTCATCGCGTTCTGGTAAGCTTTGTCCGCGGCTACTTTCGCGGCGATCTCCTCAGCGATGACCTTGCCGATCTTATCCGCGTCCTTCCAATCGATGTTGCCAAATTGATCATTGAATGCTTTGAGGATGTTGCTCAGCCGATCAAGTTCCTGCTCAGGCACGTGCCCTCCGCCGCTTGTAGGAACAGGCGC
>DATBLC010000178.1:0-14260 GCA_036555515.1 Binatia bacterium | reverse complement strand
AAGCAGAGCAGGCGTGGTGGGCAGGACGGGCTCCTTTTAAAGAACTCCAGCTGTTTTCTGCACAGTCTCCGGTGCGTATGGTAAACCCGTTACAAACGTTGAACGCAATGAAAAGCGGCTATTGCGCTATGAATGCTAACTGGTTCCAGTGATCCACTTGATCCGCACGTTAACTAACTGAAACGAGCGTCTCGCGATTAAAGAATGAAATCGACGGTCTGAATAAGAAGCCACGCGGAATCCTCCGGCGCACTGAGTACTCGATTCTTTCCAGCACCACTCCATCCCACTCGTTTTTTTGATTACCTCGATAAGAGAATCTTTTCGGCGCGCGCTAAAAATTCATCCAGCTCGCCGCTAACGAATGGATGCGGTCCTTTTCATCGTGAAGATGGTGAGGCGGATGGGACAATAGGTGCCGGCGGTAATCGGTTCTATGAAAAGGCAGATTATCCGCGCGAAGCACGTTGTTGCCCGAGACATCATCAGATTGTAACTGTACCGGCTTACGGTCAATCTTTGGCGGGGGTCAAAACCATACTCTTCGCGCAGAGACAGACTCAAATCTGAGCCGATGGCCACGGTGACCTGCAAAGCGCCGGTGATAAGGACTGACTCTGCAACAATTGGGAACTCGACATGAAAATTCTCGGGGAGGATGAAGACGCCTGTCAGTGACAAATAGATCGACCAACAGCGATCGAGGGCCGCAGCGCGTTGGCGGCCCTCAAATGGCATAGCGGGATAGTTCTTTAAAGGGGAATTTGCTTTGCAAAGCGCGAAAATAACTGCGATAGCAAATTGCCCAATTGACAAAGTCCTGTTGGTCTTCCGCGGGGGTACCCGGAATCAGGGCATAAAAAACCTCGGAGCGCATGCCGTACTTGCGTTCGTACCGCTGAAGCTCGTCCACCATGTTTCCGATGGCTCGATCGGCCGAGAGAGTGCCGCTAGTTACAATTTTGACGAACTGTTTCTTCGTCATACGCTGCGGTGTTTTTCGTGTAGCCATTACATTCTTAAGTCTACAAAAACACCAGACTCGACGCAAGGTAAATGATTACGGCGCAGGCTTCGGAAGGGGGGAGTTCATCGTTCAACCGGGTCGGGAAGCCATGTTGCTGAAATCCAGCCGGGACTTCTGCTGCGCATCGAAAGACGAGAATAGCGGTCGCGCTACGAAAACGAAGGGCTCACAACAATTGGTATACACAAGAGCTGGAACTGCAGATCAAAAACCGGGATGCAATAAGTTTCAGAATCTTGAAACGTTGGCTGGCTCTCGTTTGTTTGGATAATCGCCGGTGCAATGTAAAGGGCGAGGCCGAATCGCTGGCCTTGTAAGCCGTCGATGGTAAGCATATGCAAGGCAGGTATTCGGGGCTGACCGAGATTTACTATGAGCACAACACTAAGCCCGGAAGAATCCCGAGATTTAATAAGGCTCTGTCAAAGCGGCAGGCTTTACGCGATCAGAGACTGGATCTCAGCGGGTAAATCGCTACGAACGGCTCCGGAAATAAGAAAGACTGTTCTCTCTGTTGCCATAAAGACCGGATTCCACAGTCTTGTTGCATTGATCGCGCCGCAGGAGACACAGGAGGCGAAGAATCAGGGCCTGGCGGATGCGGTTCGTCAAAAACGGCTGGATTTGGTGGAACTGCTGGTAGCGTGCGGTGCGGAGATCAAAGCTGTTCCATTCACCGATGTGCTTCTCGGCTGGGAGCCGCCAATTATTCAATTTTTCATCGATAATGGAGCCGATGTCATCACGGGATCGCCGTTTGCCGTCGCATTTGACGAAAAAATCCGAACAGCCCTGCGATCATTTCTTGAGTGCAAGAGGCGATATCCGGAACTTGCAAATGCATTGCAGGAACAGGCAGACCGGGCTTTGCGCAAATTCGCCTATGATGGCGACCTAAAGTGGGTAAGCCTGATGATGTGGGCAGGCGCGGATCCTCGCAGTCGTGGGCTAACGTTGGGAGACGAACACTTTGGGAGAACGGAAGAGGATAGAGCGGAACTAGCAGCAACAGCTCTCATGGAAGCATGCTACCAGGAGAATGTGGATGTTCTTAAGAGGCTGAAGCCTGATCCTGAGCGGGATAACCTTACTGAGCTGCTAAATTGTGCTGCTGGTTTGTCGCGGAAAGAAATTATTAAATACCTGCTGGAGCTTGGCGCCCGGCCGAACGACAAAGCAAACGGCGCTTCGACGGCAATGGACCGTTGCCTGTTGCATCTGCCTCATGAAAGTATCGATGCGTTGATCCATCGGCGTCGGGTTTCCAGGTGGGAGGTGCGCCGGACCATGGAATCACTGGGCGAATTAGTGAAACACGGAGCTATCTGGGAGCCGGACGATTCAAGGCAGATGGATTATATTCGCCGAGGACTTTACCAGGTCAATCCCGAAGTGACAGTCGATTTGCTGGAGCTGTTCATCAAAACGAAATGCTGCTCTTGGGAGACGATACAGTCATTGTTGCGCACGCCCCGTATAAGGCAGCATCTCAAGCCTCATGAACAAAGGCTGCTGCGCTTGCGGCTGGATCTGCGGACCGCGCGGGAGAAAGCTGAACAAGCTCGGGTTGAAGCCGAACAAGCCCACGCTAAGGCGACTCGACAGGCATATGTGCTTGCGAGTCGATACAATCGCGAGCGGCTCTACGAAGAGGTTTGGTCGGAACCTGTGCTCGCGGTTGCCAAGAAATACGGGCTATCGGATGTTGGACTCGCGAAAATCTGCAAAAAGCTGAACATTCCCCGGCCGGGTCTGGGCTATTGGGCAAAGAAGTCCGCAGGTAAGGCTGTCGGAAAGCCTCCGCCCCTGCCTCCCTTGGGGAAATTGGACTGAACTCGACGATGCTTCGGGAAGAAATAACGGGAATTGTGTATCGGGTCTGCCCGTCCTGAATCCGCATGGCTAGGGTCAAATCTTGACTTAAGTACTTAGCCTCGCGAGATCCTGATACCACTTTCGGATCTTCGGTTCAGTCTCGATCTTTTCCCGGATCGCTCTGCGATCCCGGCTCACCAACCCCTCGTCCAAACCTCGCACCGATCCTCCGCTGCTTAAGCCCGCTGTATCGATGCAATAGCTCCATCACTAGCGCTCGTTCCTGCCGGTGCTGCCCACGTTTCCGGGTAAGGTCCGCTTCACCAAACCAGAAATAATCCGCCGCTTGCTTGATTAGCGCTTTGGCCTCGACGCTTTGCATCATTCGATACGACGGATGCTCTTTAGCGCTGCCCTTGATCACCGCATTCTTCATTCGTTTTAGCTTCTCTACGAAATCCCGGTCCCCCAGCAATGCATCAATTAAACGAATATGATCAAGGAGCTGGAATAATTGGGTTGATACGGGAACAGCCGCTGCGGCAACTGACTCACTACTTGGGCGATGCTAAAGAGACTTGCTGAAATGGCGCGCCGCCTTGCGCGGCGCGATGCGGATAGTCACCTTTCGATCTAACCGCTTGAGAAATTCGAGTAGCTTATCGGTGGTGAAACGGCTGTAATGGCCATTCATGAGGTGTGACACGTCGGATTGTGCGATGCCAAGAACGGTGGCGATTTCTCGCTGCTTGAGTTTTTTAACTTCAATGACTTTGTGAACGCAATAACCGATCTGAGCCCGTGCAAATAACTCGTCGGAGTCCTGAAGCCCCAGGTCGGCGAAAACGTTTCCGCTGCCCTCTTCAAATCTGATCTTCTTATGTTTCATGTTTCGCAAGTTCCTTCGCCTCTACGTTGCACGACCTGAATAGGGTATCAAACGCTGGGTAGTTGACGCGCTTTGACCGGGCCGCTCATATTGGCTTCGAGGGTCGAAGATTTCCTATGCGGCGCTGCGGCGCTTGGGTTCTTCGATGGGTGCGAGACTAAGCTTAAGCTTGAATGGCTTTAGCAGTCGGTTTAGCGTTTCCTGGGTCGGATTGTGGCGCGGATTGATCGCTCGCAGGATGTTGGGGCTCGCGATTCCGATTTTCTCAGAAAACTCTTTTATCCCGATGGCTCGGATGACTTTGCCAAGGGCGATCTGAATCGACACACCCTCCTCAATGGCCGCCAAGAGGAACTCCCGAGCAAAACGCGAGTCACGCAGATCTTGCGCTAAACCAACGTTCCAATCCTTACTGCGTCGTGCCATGTTTCACCTCTTTCCTAAAGTCATCCCAGTAACGTTTCGCCGCGTTGATATCCTTGGACTGCGAGGCTTTGTCGCCGCCTGCCAGAAGCAAAATCACCGAAGCTCCATCTTTGCCAAAATATAGACGGTATCCCGGTCCGAAATCCAAGCGCGCTTCCCAGACACCCCCGCCGATGGCTTTGTGATCGCCTAAATTGCCGTTCTCAAATCGCAAAACGCGCGCTTGAATGCGGGCTTGCACGGCAACGTCGAGACTCTTCAACCAATTCCGGAAGGGACTTTTCCCTTGCTGCGTCAGGTACTCTCGGATGGTCAATTTCATGCCGCTTGGTGATTATCATATGTGATAGCTTCCAATTTGTCGATACGGACGAGCGGGGGTTGATGGCGCTTGAGCCTCGAGGCGCATAGCAAGCTGTTCCCGATTCCTGGGTTTCTGGCGTTAACGAAATGAGAATCGAAATTAGAACTCGATCGGGAGTCTTCTAGGAGGATTGCAAAGTTTCAAGGAAGACACTGGGACGGACGATTTGCGTTCGTTCAAAGACTTCAATCTGAAGGAGATCATCATCACCGCTTACGAGGTAGTCTGCGTTGCCTTCGCTCGCACAAGCAAGGAATTTGTTGTCTTGAGGATCCCTTGCAACGTTGACGGTGAGTGTCCCCTCCGTCACGGCACTCTCGGCGTACAGAAAAGTAACGAACGCATCGATCTCTTCGTCTGTCCATCCGTGGTATCGTGGACTTTAGGGCGCTGAAGTACTTCCCGGATTTCTGCGAGGATCTCAAGTGAAGTTACAGAAATGAATTGTCTCGCTTGAAAGAGGCGAGTGAGGATTTGACCGGGTGTGGGCCTTCTTCTTTGATGACACCGCTCACAACGACGTTGGTGTCAAGGACAACCCTCATGAGCTGCCGGAAGTCCTTTTCTGACGGACCTCCTGGATGGCTTCGGTGAGAGCTTGATTAACGTCCTCTTCTGGAACTGCTCGGTTTCGCTCCCAGCTCTGGCGGAGCAGCGAAAGGATCTCTTCCCGACGCTGGGCGATCTGTTCAACCTGGCGTGGGGAAACAACGCCTGCCACGGGTTTTCCCTCTATCTCCAGAACATATTCACCTTTTTCAACATCAAGCTGTTTTAGGAATTCCCTCACCTGAGGGGGGTATTATCGATGGGGAGACGCTTGGCCATGGTTTTTTCTCGCTTATGCTGTCTTTCACGACTAATTTATATGGCCGTGGGGACTCCTGTCAAACTAGCATGGAAAAAGCGGGAAACGTAGATCATCCTTGAGCTTTCCCTTTTTGAGTGCCGTCGAAATGTCTTCGGCCAGGCTTGAATCATCCAGTAAAATCTTGATCCCATGAATGCCGTGGATTGTCAGCGTTTTCACTTCCTTTCTTCGAGCGGCTCGTTTATGCAGCCACGTCTTCCAGTTGGAATGGACCGGAACGGAACTGTGCTTGATGAGGGCCGTGAAATAGAGATCGGCCTCCGTGAAATCCGGTCTTGCGGTCAGGGCATAGCGAATGTCCCCCTGGCCAATCTCATTTTTGGTGAATATCGCTGTATGGACGATCCCGGAGGGTAACACCATAACGCTCGTGCCGTATTTCATCCTGGGAAGCAGGCAAATCTCGTGATTCCCGACGCTTATCCAATGATCGGTCAGCAGCGTGGCTCTGATGGCCGTCACCGCGTCTTTATGGCCGGCGATGGAGAGAAGAATAACCCACTGTTCATCGAGAGCGAAGGCGTCGGCAAACGCGTGAAATCCGCCCGCCTCAATGGGTATCAAGGTAGACGAATTGTGGTTGGTCAAACGAGAGTTGTTGATGACCTGCGAAGTTAGCAGCAATTTACTTTCAGTTCCTCGATTGGCGGCCGCATGAAAAACCCTGCCTTCAGGCTGCTCAAAAAGATCTCAGAGGCGAGGCGCACGAAAAAATCGACGAGCGGAGGCGTACTCACAGTACGTTGCAGCGAGGCGATTGAGCGGAACGAAGTATATGAGGCTTTTTCAGCGGCCTGTTAGTATTCGTGCGGAAGTAAGAGAGTCGTGGCGGATCGGTCCGCCTCGGTGATGATCCAAATTCTGACGTCGTTTTGGGTTCGATAAGGACTTGAGGATTCTGAAATCGTTCCGAACCGAAAATTCATTCTCGTCTTTGTCTTCTTCACACAGCTCGCCCCAATCTCCAGCCTGGTGGCGTTCCAAAAATTCAAAAGCATTCTGATTCGCTTCCTCCAGCGCTTTCAGCGCACCGGGCGTGGCAACCACTCGACCCAGAGGCAATCTTTGGATCAATCGATTCGTATCCGTCATATGTTTTTCCATTTTCGCGGGTTTGCTTGCTTAAAGTTGACCGGAGTCGTGCACGTTATTGAGACCGCCACCGACGACGTAGGAATTGAGCTGACAGCGCGTTACGGAAACCGTAGTTGGACATGCTTTTTATTTCGGCCACGGTGCCGCCGTATCTGTCCAATGTGGGAACACCATCGGCATGACCGAAAATCTTGATGCCGTCGACCTCAATGCAGAACTCCTTTTCTTCCGAGCCCCACGTTTTCGCGCAATGCTTTCTGAATTCCTCCTTGAGCCATTTGTCGACTCGTTTCCCTTCTTCAAGGCCATCAGGACCCGTGCCGGCATCGGTTCCGGCCTGAATGCGGATGGAAACCGCTGGTAGGCGAGAGCGCGGACGCATCTCCCGCTATGCGAAAGCCGAAAAGGATTACCTGGATGTTTTTTTCCGATCTCAACATAGTGGTCGATAACTTTTTCGATGAGCATTCTTCCCTCATTTTTGTTCCTTTTTCTAGAACTGGTGGGCGCTTCGCTTTTGTCTTCTGTCGATTTAAAGTTGACATACCGGTACCTTATCGAATATCCTCCGCGCCGAATGCAGATCCGGGGGCGCACGAGGAGATCCTGACGCTGCATGGGCTTAAGGTACCGGCGCTGCTCAGAAAGACGCTTCACTGCACCAATCCGATAGAGAGCATGTTCTCAACGGTGAGGGGGTGCGAAGACAATCTCAAGCGGTATTGGGGGGAGCTTTATGTCTCAGCGGTGGTTGGGAGCTGTGCTGCTTTACTGCGAGCGGGGATTCAAGCGGGTCAAGGGATACGGCGGCCATCGAGACGATGGTAGCAGCGATTGAGGCAGAGCAGAGAGAATCTCGGAAGCTAAAGTCGGCAGCGTGAGGAGTTTAGGCAGGAGTCACTCAGGAAAATTTCAACTAAGAACTTGCCAGGTGGCAGGACACACAGAAAACCTTAGGGACGGTGCCGGCCCTAGGTAGAGAAAACAGTCCGGCCTATTATAGCTCCGACTATAAACCTGGCGATTGAGACCAAGTGTATTATGAGGTTTCATACGTCTATTCAGCGTCGGCGACCGGCGTGGGCGTGAGGAGCAGCGGGCGTGGCGAGTATCGTGCTTTCCAGGCTGGTGCAGGCGGTGCCCTCGTTATTGGGGGTGACGATCATAGCGTTCGTGCTGCTCCAGTTGAGCGGGGACATCACCCAACTGCTGCTGCCGATGGAGGCATCCGAGGAAGTGCGGGCGGACTTTCGGCGCGCGTACGGGCTGGACCGGCCCATCCCGGTCCAGTACGCTCACTACCTGGCGCGGCTGCTGCAGGGCGACTTCGGCCAGTCGTTTGCCTATCGGCGGCCGGCGATGGAGGTGGTGCTGGAGCGGCTGCCCGCCACGCTGGAGCTGTCGGCGGCGGCGTTGCTGATCGCCCTGACGATTGCCATTCCGGCCGGGATCATCTCTGCGGTCAAGCGCAACTCGGTGTTCGACCACCTCTCGATGGGGGTGGTGCTGCTGGGGCAGTCGGTACCGACGTTCTGGCTGGGGATGCTGATGATCCTGGTGTTCGCGGTGGGGCTGCACGCGCTGCCGGTCTCCGGCCGGGGCAGCTTTGCGCAACTGGTACTGCCGAGCGTGACGCTGGCGATGTGGCTGCTGGCGCTGGTGGCACGGCTCACGCGCTCCGGGATGCTGGAGGTTCTGTCCCAGGACTACATCCGCACCGCGCGGGCCAAGGGGCTGGCCGAGGTGGCGGTGACCACGCGACACGCGGTGCGCAACGCGCTGGTGCCGATCGTGACGGTGGTGGGTCTGCAGGTGGGGGGATTGCTGGGTGGCGCGGTCATGACGGAGGCGGTGTTTGCATGGCCGGGCGTGGGTACGCTGGTGCTGGAGTCGATCTTGAAGCGGGACTACCCAGTGGTGCTGGCGGCGCTGATCATGGTGGCCACGGCGTTCGTGCTGATCAACCTGGTGGTGGACCTGCTGTACGGGTACCTGGACCCGCGCGTGAGGGCGGGGCGGCGTGGGTAGGCTGGCGTGCGACGGACCACCGACCGCCGGAGGCATGACAGGGGGACCGAGCGACGCGGCATAAGGGCGCCCTCACCGACGCTCTCGCAGGGGGGAGAGGATGTTCTGGTGGGAGGCGGTGTGGCTAGGGAGGCGGTGAGGGCGGTGGCCGAGCAGGAACCGAGGGTGCGCGGCGGGTACCGGACGCTGCGGCGACTGGCGGGGGCGTGGACCGGCTGGGTGGGGGCGGCCTTGCTGGTGCTGATGATCGGGGTCGCGCTGGCGGCGCCGTTGCTGGCCCCGTACGGCTTCAACGAGCTGTCGTTGGCGAATCGGCTGAAGCCGCCGGCCTGGCTGGGGGGCGGAACTTCCGTGCACCTGCTGGGGACCGATCCGCTGGGGCGGGACATGCTGAGCCGCGTGATCTGGGCCGCCCGCACGTCGCTGGGCATCGCCGGTATCAGTGTGCTGGTGGCGATGGTGTTCGGAGTGATGATAGGGCTGCTGTCCGGCTATTATGGCGGCTGGCTGGACATGTTGGTCATGCGCCTGGCGGACATTCAGCTCTCGTTCCCGTACCTACTGCTGGCCATAGCGGTGATGGCGCTGCTACAGCCTACGCTGGCCAACCTGATCATCGTGTTGGCGCTGCGAAGCTGGGTAGTGTACGCGCGTACGGTGCGCAGCTCGGTACTGGTGGCCAAGCAGCGCGAGTTCGTAGAGGCGGCGGTTGCGCTTGGGGCATCCGACCCGAGGATCATGACGCGCCATCTCACGCCCAACGTGATCGCGCCGATCATCGTGATCAGCAGTTTTCAACTGGCGGAGCTGATCATCGCCGAGTCGTCGCTGAGCTTCCTGGGGCTGGGTGTGCAGCCGCCCACGCCAAGCTGGGGCGGGATGCTCAGCCAGGGCCGGGAGTACCTGACCAGCGCGTGGTGGCTGGGCGTGTTCCCGGGGCTGGCGATCATCCTGACCGTGCTGGGCATTAACCTTTTCGGGGACGCGCTGCGGGACGCAATGGACCCGAGGCTGAAGGTGTAAGGATTTTGGATTATCGATTTCGTATTAACAGGGACGGTACTGGGTGGAGTGGACGGATGTTCAGGCCCGGGGGTCTTGGGCGGAGTGAACGGGTGTCGACGGCACCCGAGGGGACTCAGATTTGGATGGTTGGACATGCGGCTTGAGGTAGGGTCGTTCCATATTAGTAGGATTGAGTTCGGGGTGCGGACGGGGGTGGATGACGGGACACTGGTCGTTAATAAGGAAGAGGTACGGCGGCTGGTGCTGGAAGATTCGCACTTCGCGGACGTGCAGGTGCACCTGGCGCGGCCGGGCGAGGTAGTCAGGATCATTAACGCCAAGGACGCGGTGGAGCCGCGCTGGAAAGTGGATGGGCCGGGCGGGGTGTTCCCCGGTTTCGTCTCTGCGCCGACCACGGTGGGTGAGGGGCGGACGCATCGGCTTGGCGGGGTGGCGGTGCTGGAAGTGGCGGAGCCAGTGCCGGGCGAGCAGATCCATTTCCGCGAACAGATCCTGGACATGTCCGGTCCGGGCGCGGAGTTCAGCCCGTTTGCGCAAACGCTGAACGTGGCGATCGAGTTCACACCGCACCCTAGCCTGTTTCCGTCGGCGTCAGTAGACGCCAAGGACGTGCTGGGCGGGACGAGTGAAGCCGAGGCCTACAACCGAGCAACCACACTGGCGTGCCTGAAGGTGGCCGCTTACCTGGCCAGGGCCACGGCGGAGCAGCGGCCGGACGAGGTGGAAACGTTTGAGCTGACGCCCTGCCCGCCGGAGCTGCCCCGTGTGGCGTGCCTGTACCACAGCCAAGTGGCGTACGTGTACGGCGCGAAGATCCCGCTGCCGCTGGGGACACTCATCCACCCCAACGAGGCGTTCGACGGGGCCCTGGTAGGCTGGCGGCAGGCGTATCGCGCGACGTACTGGGACCAGAACAACCAGGCCATGCGGGAGCTGTATCGGGCGCATGGCAAGAGCGTTAACTTCGTGGGGTGCGTGCTGTTCTACGACACCACCCCGGAACGGGAGCAGAAGGAGCGGGTGGGCAGCGCTGCGGCCAAGCTGGCGCGGCTGCTGGGCGCGCAGGGCGCGCTAGTGCTTGGCATCAATGGCAGCAACTACGCGATTGATACTATGCTGGCTATCCAGGAGTGCGAGAAGCTGGGCATCAAAACCACGCTGATCTACCTGGACGTGGGCTACGGGCCGGACGATCCGGGCTTCGTGCACGCCACGCCTGAGGCGGACGCGATTGTGTGTATCGGCAGCCGCGACCGGAAGGTAACCCTGCCGCCCATACCGAAAGTGATCGGCGGGCGACGCCTGGCCACCAGGGATGCAGACCCGCGGGGGGAGCTGACTGTGAACGTGCGGGATATTCACACCTCGTGCAGCAACCAGGGCTTCAGTCGGCAGACGACGAGATTCTATTGAGACGGGTCGAAAGTCGAAAGACGAGGTAGACCTTTGACCTTCGGCCCTGGATCTTCAACTTTAGACTTTCGACTCTTGACACTCGACCAGGGGAGGGACACATGAGCACCATTCGAGTCGTACATTACCTGAACCAGTTCTTCGCGGGGCTGGGGGCGGAGGCACAGGCGGGGACCGGGCCTGGGAAGAAGGCGGGGCCGGTAGGGCCGGGCATCGCGCTGCAGCAGACGCTGGGCGAGCGCGCGCAGATGGTGGCCACGGTGTACTGCGGTGACAACTACGCCAACGAGCAGCCGAACGCGATCGACGCGATCCTGGAGCTGGTGTCCGGGGAGCGGCCGGACATCCTGATCGCGGGCCCGGCCTTCGCCTCCGGGCGGTACGGGCTGGCATGCGGGGCGCTGTGCGTACGAGCGCAGGAAGCGCTGGGCATCGTGGCCGTGACAGGCATGCACCCGGACAATCCGGGCACCGACCTGTACCGTACCAAGGTCCACATGGCGCGCACGCGTGAGAGCGCGGCCGGGATGGGCGAGGCGGTGAAAACCATGGCGCGGCTGGCGCTGAAGCTGTACGATCGCGAGCCGTTGGGGACGCCCCAAGAGGAGGGGTATATTCCCACGGGACGGCGGGTCCACTTTGTAGCGGAGCAGACGGCGGCCCAGCGTGCGGTGGACATGCTGGTCAAGAAGGTCAGCGGCCGGGAGTACGCCACCGAGTGGCCCGCGCCCATCTACAGCCAGGTGAAGCCGGCGCCGCCGCTGAAGGACCTAGCCCACGCTAGGCTAGCACTGGTAACCACCGGGGGCGTGGTGCCCCGGGGCAACCCGGACCGGCTGGAGTCGGCCTACGCCAGCAAGTGGCTGAAGTACCCGATTGGCGACCTGGACGACCTAGAGCCTAGCGATTGGCAGTCCATTCACGGCGGGTTCGACACGACCAACGTGAACGAAGACCCGGACCGGATGGCGCCGCTGGACGCGCTGCGCGAGCTAGAACACGAGGGAGCGTTCCAGGACCTGGCAGACGAGCTGTACACTACCACTGGCAACACCGCGGCCATCCCCACGGTGCGCCGCTTCGCGCAGGAGATGCTCAAGGAGTTGCGCGCGATCGAGGTGCAGGGGGTGATCCTTACCTCCGCCTGAGGGTCCTGCTCTCGCGGCGGCGCCGCGATGGCCAAGGAATTCGAGGCGGCAGGCATGCCGGTGGCGTACATCACCACGCTGGATGGGCTGGCCCGCTCGGTGGGCGCGCCGCGCATCGTGCGCGGCAAGGCCATCACTAACGTGGCGGGCGACCCCAACCTGCGGCCAAGCGACGAGAAGGCGTTGCGCAAGGAGCTAATTGCCAAGGCGCTCAAGGCGCTAACGACGCCAGTAAACGAACCAACGGCATTTGATTGATATGGCCTGGTAACCGCTGCCTAGTGACCGGCCGCCGGTATTCTTATGAGGCGGCCTAGTGAAGATGCGGGGATGTCGAGAAGCTAAGAGGGAGCAAGGATGATGGCTAATTTGGGTGGAAGAACAAGGATGCTCGTCTGGGGAGTGGCGCTGGCGCTGCTCACCTCGTGGACGGCGACCCATGCGGCGGTACCAGCGGCTGGACCAGCTCAGTGGACCTTGGCTGTCATTGAAGAGACAACCTCGGTCGAGCCCGGCACGGCTGCCGCAGCCAACGCTACTGTGCTGGCGCTGCGGCACCTGTTTGAGCCGCTGGTCGCCTACGAAGGCTCACCGTTCAAGCTGACTCCTAGGCTGGCCAGGTCGTGGACGGTGAAGGACAATCGTCTCTGGGAGTTCAAGCTGCGTCAGGGCGTGAAGCACCATGACGGCACGCCGGTCACCGCCGAGGACGTGAAGTACTCGCTCGACATCTACCGCCAGGATGGGTCGCCGCGCAAAGCCAACACCGCGGGCATCACCAACGTGGAGGCGGTGGACCCGCAGACTGTGCGGATCACCACCGACGGCCCGCGCCCCGGCCTGATGGCCAACCTGACTCTGCTGCTGATCTTCCCCAGGAAGGCCAGAGAGAAGATGGGAGCCGACGAATTCGGCAAAAAGCCGGTGGGCAACGGCGCCTATAAGTTCGTCGAGTTCGTGCGCGGCCAGCGGTTGGTGCTGGAGGCTAATCCCGACTATTACCGCGGGCGGGTGCAGCCGAGCCGGCTGGTCCTGCGGCCAATCACCGACCCAGCCACCCGCGTGGCGGAGCTGAAAACCGGCGGAGTGCAGGTCATTCAAGATCCATCGTTGGCACAGCTGAAAGAGCTCCAGAATGACCCGAACACGGAGCTGAAGCTGCTCAAGGGCGGGCGGCTGATCATCCATCCGTTCAACACCACCGAGCCGCCGTTTGACGACGTGCGCGTGCGCCGGGCGGCGAACTACGCGGTGGATCGCGCGTCAATCCTCCAGAGGGTGTTGGAGAACTACGGCGAGCTGTTGCACGGGCCGTTCACCTCAGCCTGGCCGGGCTATGATCCCAACCTGAAGCCGTATCCATATAATCCGGCCAGGGCCAGGCAGCTGCTCGCGGAGGCGGGTTACTCGAGCGGGATCGAGGCGACATTCAGCATAACCAGCGGCGCGTTCCTAAAGGACCGTGACATTGCCGAGGTGATAGCCAGCCAACTGGGCGAGGTGGGCATCAAGGTGCGGCTCGTGCCGACCGAGCGCGCCACGCTACAGACCACCTGGCTGGCGGGTGATTTCAAAGGGATCACCTCGGTGGCCTGGGGGACCGCCGCCGATCCGGACGCGATGCTCGGCTGGACGCTGTACAATCGCAAGGGTCACAAGCCCGATGACAAGCTGAACGGGCTGATCGACAAGAGCCGCAAAACGGTCGACCCCGAGCAGCGCACCAAGGTGCTAAAGGAGCTAGGCCACTATGTGCACGACCAGGCGTACTGGCTGTTCATGCACGCCCAGGACGAAATATACGCCAAGCGTAAGGACGTGCCCTGGGAGCCCGTGCCTGAGGGCCAGAGCTTTGCGAACGTGAAGTACTACACCGTGACGCCGCGGTAGGTAAGGCCGCGAAACCTTGATTCCCAAGGCAGATGAGTCCCGCGTAATGTTGGCGCGACGGTGAGCACTACGATTAGGCAAGCACGAGCCAGAAGCGTGAAAAGCGAATGTAGTGGCGACCAAGTACCTTGTCAATCATCGCTGTGTCGTGAGAATGTGTGCCAGTGTACTTGCGACACACCACACGGCGCAAAGACGGTAAGACCCATGTTTATTGGCAGCTGGTACGTTCGGTCAGGCATGGGCGCAAGGTTGTGCAACAGACGGT
>DATBLC010000177.1:0-3636 GCA_036555515.1 Binatia bacterium | reverse complement strand
AGCGTGCTGCCGCCGAACTCAGCAAAACCTTGAGAAAAGACAAACCTAAGAGATCCTGAGGGGCGCCAACGCCGTCGATCTCCGAATCGAGCGGCCGACCAAGTTGGATCTGATCGTCAATCTCAACACCGCCAAACAGATCGGATTAATAATACCACCGAATGTTTTGGCTAGAGCAGACCGCGTCATCAGATGACCGAGCAATCGAAAACCTGTGGTGAGCGGTCGAACCATCGGCAATCCCAAGCTTGTTCCGGACCCCGATCCGGGATCTAAAATCAGTAAGATTCCGCCGAATGTTCTCGCCGGCGTCGAAAACGAGATCTGATATCCTGCCGCTGCTGAACCAGCGATAGATTTGAACGTTTCGGAAAACTGATTATTTGAAGGGATTCGACGACGATGGTATTCTCAGCAAATAATCGAGGTGAGACGCATGAAGGCAAGACGCAAAAGAAAAGATCCTGAAATTGTAATGCGTCGTGGAAAGCCGACGGCTGTGATTCTGGGTATTGAAGAATACCTGGATTTGCTCGCGCGCGCGGAAGACTCAGAAGACCTCAAAACGCTCAGGAAAATGAGGAAGAGACCTTTAAAATTCCGTAAGTTTGAAGATTTCCTGAAGGACTCGTCGCGTGTATGAGGTCCTGATTGAAAGGACCGCTGAGCGCGATCTGAAATCTCTACCGACCAATATCTTCAATCGTATCGTTTCTCGTATCAAAACACTTTCCGAAAATCCACGTCCATCCGGCTGTCACAAACTGGCGGGGTCGCGTAACGATTGGCGCATCCGAATCGGCGATTACCGGGTCGTCTACGAAATTGACGATCCACACAAACGTGTGAAAATCTTCCGCATCAGGCACCGCCGGGAAGTGTATCGCTAACGCGGGCTGATCTCATCGATTTATGTTTTACGGAGCGGGTCTGCGCACAGTTATCTGCGCGTGGCCTGTATGTCGAGAAGATCCCAAAGTTGCCATGCCTGGGGACTTGCCCATCGAGCAGCCCACCAAGTTCGAGCTGGTGATCAATCCAAAGACAGCGAAGCAGATCTGATCAACAATTTTATCGAACATGCTCGCCAGGGCGGATAGAGTTACTGGATGAAAGTAACGTTTCGACAAAGTAAAGTCGGCGTAACGGTTTGCGCCCAGTTTATTTGCTTTTGGCTTAACCGTATATGTGTGAGGTGAGGGATATCCAAGATCCAAAAATTACGGTAAGCGGTGTCGAATCATCGAACAATGTTAGTGGTTTCTTCCAATCCCCTGACCAGAGCCGATCGCGTCCTCCGATGATAGCTCTCAGATCTCAGGCGCCAGCAGTCAGGCAAATTCTCACTCGTGCTGCGCTTTCGACTACGCACCTAATGATTCGCATTCTGTGCATTTTGCTCTTCGCCATTTCCGCATTTGCCGAGGCCCAACAAACCGGAAGGGTCTACAGGCTCGGTTACTTAAGTTCTGGCACCGCTTCTCCCGCCACCGATCCTGGATTTGGTGCCTTACGGAAACGATTGCAGGACCTGGGCTACATGGAAGGGCAGAATCTTCATATCGAATACCGTTATGCGGAACTGGATCAGAAACGACTCCAGGATTTCGCTGTGGAGTTGGCGCAGCTGAAGGTGGACGTTATCGTCACGTCCCCGGACGAGCCGGTAGTACGTGCCGCCCAAGTCGCGACCCGCACGATCCCCGTGGTTATGCCGGGTAGCGTCGCTGATCCGCTTGCCCCGACCTTCTGGGGAGAAAAACAGCGAGCACCGTTAGTCGCCAGCCTCGCTCGGCCGGGTGGCAATTTTACGGGATTGACCAATCTCGATTCCGAACTGCACCCCAAGAGGTTGGAGCTTCTCAAGGAGAGTTTTCCTCGCATAAGCAAAGTGGCGCTTCTTTGGCCGCGCGCACAGCAGCAAAAGCAAACACTCAAAGAAATCGAAATCGTGAAACAGGCTTTAAACATCGAGGTCCAATCACGGGCATCGGGAACTCTGGAGGATCTCGAACGCGCTCTGGACGAAATCAGCCGCCAGCCCCCCGACGCACTGTTGGTCGCACGCTCCGCGGTTATGCTGAAAAATCGAGAGCGAGTGATTGGCCTTGCAATCAAAAGAAGGCTGCCAGCAATGTTCGCCGGAAGTGAAAATGTGACTGTTGGGGGGCTCATGTCCTACGGTGCAGACCTCGGTGATGTCTATAGCCGCGCCGCGGTCTTTGTAGACAAGATCTTCAAGGGAGCGAGTCCGAGTGAACTTCCTATCGAGCGACCCACAAAATTCGAGCTGATCATCAATCTGAAAACATTGAAACAAATCAATGCGACGATCTCGCCGCACGTGCTGGCGAGGGCCGACCGGGTGATCAGGTGAGAAGGGGCGAGTGTCGGGTGTCAGGACAACGCAGAGGACAAATCAATGAAGAACGCATCTATTGCACTAGCGCTTTGCGCCATGCTCAATGCGTTTTGCTCTTCCGCTGAAGCGCAGCAGGCGACGAGACTTTCACGAATAGGTTATCTATCAAATACTAATCCGGCTCGTGAGTCTCCTCGCGCCGAGGCGGTTCGACTGGCTCTGCTCGAGTTAGGGTATGTGGAAGGACGAAACATTGCTATCGAATACCGTTATGCGCACCAGAAGCTGGATCGGCTTCCTGATCTTGCCGCCGAGTTGGTCCGTCTCAACGTTGATCTTATTGTCGCAGCTGGAGGGACCTTGACGGTCCGGGCAGCCATGAATGCGACGCAGACGATTCCTATCGTCAGGACAGGCGGTGGTGATGATCCTGTCAAGGCGGGTCACGTCACCAGCGGCAATGTAACAGGCCTTGCGACTCTTGTCACGGACTTAGGTGGGAAGCGGCTCGAGCTGCTCAAAGAAGCCGTTCCCAACCTTACCCGTGTCGCGATTCTCAGTGACCCGGCAACTCCATCCAATAAGCTCGAACTCAAAGAGCTTCTTCCGGCCGCAGCAGTCGCGCTGCGCTTAAATCTCAAGTCTTGGGAGGTGACAGGCCCAAGCGGCTTCGAGAGCGTATTCGCTGCGCTAAGCAAGGAGCGTCCAGATGGGCGATACATACTAACGAGTGCACTGATGGGCGCTAACCGAAAACGGACCGCCGGTTTTGCATTAAAGAACCAAATACCGTCCGTGTACACCAATAGAGAAGGTGCGGAGGTTGGGGGCCTCTTGTCCTAACGGGCAAGGCCAGAGGATATTTACCGGCCATCGCATGGTATGTGGACAAGATATTGAAAGGCGCCAAGCCTGCAGACCTGCCGGTGGAGCAGCCGACGAAGTTCGAGCTGGTGATCAATCTAAAACCGCCAAGCAGATGGGGTTGACCATACCGCCGAATGTTTTGGCGAGAGCGGATCGGGTGATCAAATAGCAGAGAGCATGGAGCAAGGAGCAAAGGGCCGAAAATGAACCGGGAAGACACTGGGAAAAGGCTCATGAAAAAAAAAATTCTGATCTTGCATTTGGCTCCATGCACTATGCCCTACGCACTTTGCTTACTGGGCGCTATGCTCTTTGCGCTTTGCTTTTCCGCAGAGGCGCAACAATCTGCAAAAGTTCCGCGGGTGGGCATCGTGACGCTTCAACCGCTATCGGCTATCGCGGACCGT
>DATBLC010000176.1:0-31105 GCA_036555515.1 Binatia bacterium | reverse complement strand
ACCGAGGGGTGAGACCTGGAGAGCGCGGGCACAGGAGCGCAAAGGTTGTTTTCAGGCCCTGCCGGCGGGCATTTCCACCTATGGAGAGGACGGGGTGGTGGCCGGCAAGGCAGAGAACCATTGACCGCGATCGGAAGGGCTTGCCTCTCGGTCGCACATTAGCGACATAGTCTCTAAATAACGAACTCATTAGCTTCGGTGTCATTCAACCGCAAGACTAATGCCAAGGTGAAAAAGCTCCGGCGGGCGTCGCTCCGAGCCCTGGGACGTATTTGTGGTGTGTTGCTTTCACAAATGACAACTTTAAGCCGGTGTCTTGCCATTCCTGAAAAAGACGGGCCTTGCTGCATAGGAAAACACTGGTACATGAATTGCTCCGATCGTAAGACTGCCGAATGCTTGAAAGAAGGTTTTCCGGAGCAGACCGATGGCCAGTGGCTCGAGGCCGTTTTTTGTTCAAGGGGTAGCGGAGTGTACTATCACTGCAGGACACGGGAGCAAAAGGGTTTTCGAATCGAGGGTGAACGGTTGAATCATTTGAACCGGATGAACTTTTTGAACGTCATTCGCGGAGGCAATAATGTGGCAGCTAATCAGACCGGCCGGAGCGTTCGGCGTCATCGTTGCAATCCTGGTCATCAGCGGCGTCAAGATCCTGAAGGAATATGAGCGTGGCGTGATTTTTCGCCTGGGGCGCATGGTTCCGACTCGGGGTCCGGGATTGTCTACGTGATTCCCTTGATCGAAAAAATGCTCCGCGTAGATCTCCGGACAATCACGATGGACGTCCCGGCGCAGGACGTCATTACCCGGGACAACGTTTCCGTCAAAGTAAGCGCGGTCCTCTATTTCAGAGTTATCGACCCGAACCGCGCAATTCGAGAAGTAGAACATTATCTGTTCGCCACCTCGCAGCTGGCACAGGTCGAGTTACGCAGTGTTTGCGGCCAGGCCGAGCTGGACGAGCTTCTTTCCCAGCGAGAAAAGCTCAATTCGCGCATTCAGGAAATCCTCGACGCCGAAACCGAGCCCTGGGGCATCAAAGTGGTTTTGGTGGAGCTCAAGCATATCGATCTGCCGCAGGAGATGCAGCGCGCCATGGCCAAACAAGCCGAGGCTGAGAGAGAGCGGCGCGCCAAAATCATTCATGCCGAGGGTGAGCTGCAAGCGTCGCACCAGCTTGCTAACGCGGCAGAGATCATCGCGAAACAACCAAGCGCCATGCATCTCAGGTTCTTACAAAGCCTGGTGCAGGTGGCGGCGGAAAACAATCACACGGTCGTCGTGCCTTTTCCGGTTGATTTCATTGAGCAGTTGCGTGACCACAAACAGGATTAGAGACGTTTCCAAAGGGCGGGAGAAAATTCAAGACGCGCCGGCAGCAGCAGCCGCGATCACGAAAGTGCCGGCTCGTCGATCGGAACTTTGCCAACCGCGACGAAATGATGAGTCTTAAGATTTTATCGGCTTCGCGAACGCCACTCTGGCGGAAAATCTCGCCGGCAAGGTGCGGCTGGCTGCAAAGCCGCATGTCCTGAACACGATGACGCAGCCACAATTCGAGAACTGGCTTAAGCAGGGCCATAGGCTCGCGCCGCTGATTGCGGAATCGATATGACTATTGCGATAGTGCGCAATGCGCTTTTGTGGTGTGCGGTCATCAACTATGGAATCCTGTTGCTAAGGAAACCCTCTGGGACATGGACCGCGCCCAACCATCTGAAGAGCGACAAGGAGTCCCTTGGAAGATTCGTGTAGAGATTTGATTCTGTCGATCTCAAAACCCGCTTTCATATAAGGCCGATAAACGAAGATCTCATCCTGGGTGGACAGCGGACTACCCCTTTTTCTTGCCTTTTTCCCTCGCGTCGAGGACAACGAAGGAGCCGTCGGGACATTGGAAGGAGTTTTGGGACGTCAATGACTGGCTAAAAGAACTATTATCTCCAGGAATACAGCCAATCTTCAGGTTAAAACGATTTCTCAAACACACCAACTTAACGAGATTGATCCGAGAGATTTGCTCAACCGGGATGCGAGTGGATCGATGCAATCCTTAGCCCGCCCGATTACGGCGGCATCCCCGCCATAGGCGTCCAACCGCCGCCGAGGGCTTTGTACAAGCTGATCAAATTGGAGCTGACCTGTCCTTTGCTCTGGGCCACCTGGTCCTGAGCCGACAGTAGCGTTCGTTCCGCGTCCAGCACAGTCTGAAAATCGATCAAACCCGATGCATATTGATCCCGCGCCAGCTCGGCGGCGCGCTGCGCCGACTGCGTCGCTTCCATCAGCGCATCGTTTCGCTCCTGTTCTTCGGCAAAGGCAGTCAAGGCATTCTCCACGTCTTCAAGCGCGATGAGGATCGTCGCCTCATACTGTTTCAGAGTCTGCTCTTGAAGCGCGTTTTGGACTTCTATGTTTTGCCGTATGGCACCCCCCGTGAAAACTGTCCATGCAAACCGGCCGATGAGACTCCATGCCCAGCTATCGCTGGAAAACAGATGGTTCGCTGAAAGCGCTTCAAGCCCGATCGAACCCGGCAATGCGAATTTCGGGTAGAGATCAGCCGTCGCAACGCCGATGCGTGCGGTTTGGGCTGCGAGCTGTCGCTCGGCGCGCCGCACGTCCGGTCGCTGGCGCAGCGCCTCCGCGGGCACGCCGACAGCGACTTCGAGCGGCGCTTCCGGTATCGGCATTCTGCTCGCGAGTTGAGCTTCGAGCATGCCCGGGAATATGCCGAGCAAAATCGCCAGACGATTCTTTGCGGCCTCGATGTTGGAGCGCAATCTGGGCAACTGCGCGCGAGTATTTTCGAGGTTGGATTTGGCCTGTTCGACATCGAGACTACTCACCAGACCGGCGGCAAAGCGCCATTCGACGAGCTGCAAAGTCTCCGCTTGTGCTTTGAGATTCTCTTCGGCGACTTGAAGCTGCGTTTGAAAGGTACGCGCCTCGACATAGTTCAGAGCCACCTCCGCAATCAGGCTCACTAACACATCCCGGTAATCCGCCACGCTGGCCTCGAGATCTCCCTGCGCCGCCTCGATCGAACGGCGCACGCCGCCGAACACATCGACCTCCCAACTCGCATCAAAGCCAGTCCGGTAGAGCTCGCGGCGCACACCCGATCCGATCTCTTCGCTGCCACGGCTGACTGTCGCGGACCCGCCGAGATCTAGCGACGGAAAGAGACCGGCTTCTGCAATGCCGCGGCGCGCCCGCGCTTCCCGTATACGAGCTTGAGCTCTTTGGACATCCACATTCCCCACGATCGCGCGCTCGACAAGATTCGTCAATTCGGCGTCACCAAACGTTGTCCACCAGTTGGCAAGCGTCTCCGCTTTTGGCTCGGCCGCGCTCAACCCGCGCCGCAGGCTGCTGGTCCATAGGTCGGGCGCCGCAATGTCGGGACTTTTGTAGTCAGGCCCGACGGTAAAACAACCGGGAAGCGCGAGGACTAGGAATAGCGCAACCAAAGATTGCATGGCTATGCTCAAAAGACTTCGCGGCATGACCAAATGTTCCACTCGCGAGCCTGATTGTCTCGGCCCAGAAAAGGACTCACCGCGGAGGCGCAGAGGGCGCAGAGTAAATAGTTTTTGACTAAAGAATACTCCGTGCTCTGCGTACTCAGCGTCTCTGTGGTGAACACTATCTTTCCAAGTTCACTCATGGCGCAGCGCCTCAATGGGATCGAGCTGGGCCGCGCGGCGCGCCGGAACGTAACCGAAGATCACGCCCACGGCTCCGGAAAAGAAAAAGGCAAGGATCATGATGCTTGGGTTCAATATCAAGGGAACTTGCAAGACCTGGGCGAGCACTGCTGAGACAGCAAGCGCCAGCAGGATACCAAACAACCCGCCAAAGCACGCCAGCACCACCGCCTCCACCAGGAACTGCGTGAGCACATCGCGCTCGTACGCGCCGATCGCCAGGCGAATACCGATTTCGCGCGTTCGTTCCGTGACCGACACCAACATGATGTTCATGATGCCGATGCCGCCGACAAGCAGGCTCACCGCTGCCACCGCGCTCAGAAGCAACGTGAGAATGCGGGTTGTGCCGGTAAGTGTCTGCGCGATCTGACGAGTATCCATGACCGAAAAATCGTTTTCTTCGTTCGGCGCGAGATTGCGTCGCTCGCGCATCAGCCGTTCGATAGCCGACTTGACCCCGTCCATCGCGTTTTCGTCTCGCACCGACACCTGGATCATCGAAATATCGCGGTTGCCCGCGATTCGTCTCTGGTAGGTACGCAGCGGAATGACGACGATATCATCTTGGTCCCTCCCCATTCCCGACTGCCCTTTCGCTTTCAGTTGCCCGATCACTTCGCAAGAGACGTTCTTGAGACGGAACTTGCTGCCCAGAGAAACTTGCGCGCCGAAAAGTTCCTTATTCACAGTGGCACCAATCACGCAGACCGCCTTGCCAGCGCGCAGCTCGCTTTCGGTGAATGTGCGCCCGCGTTCGATCACCCAGTTTGACGCCGTGAAGTAATCATTGGTCGTTCCGGTAACGGCGGTGGACCAGTTTTTGTTCGCATAAATAGCGGTCAATGATTTTGTCGCGACCGGCGCGACGGCTTTGAGATTTCCGATCTCACGCGCAATGGCTGCGGTGTCATTTTCATGGAACGGAGCAACCGTTGTCCCTCGTCCCGGACCCATCTGGCCGGGAACCAGGGCAACCAGGTTGCTGCCGAGGCTGGCAATTTGTTGGGACACTTGAACCGTGGCGCCGCTGCCGAGGGTGACCATGATGATCACGGCCGCCACGCCGATAACGATCCCCAGGATCGTCAGGAACGAACGCAAAACGTTACGGTGAAGCTCCCGCAGGGCGAGCAAGAACGCATTCCAAACCATCACGCTGCCTCTTTGTCGTTGCGCTCATCACTCTCAACTCGGCCGTCGACGAAGCGCACGATTCGCTTTGCATAAGCGGCCATATCCGGTTCATGCGTGACCATGACGATGGTAATGCCCCGGTCGCGATTGAGACTACTTAACAATTCCATGATTTCGCGGCTGCGCGCAGTGTCCAGATTGCCCGTCGGCTCATCGGCAAATAAAACGTGCGGCGCGGTAACGATGGCGCGCGCGACAGCCACCCGCTGCTGTTGGCCGCCGGAAAGCTCGCCAGGCGTGTGACTTTCCCAGTCCGCCAATCCCACCGCGCCCAGCGCCTGGCGCGCCAGCACATGGCGTTCCGCAATCGGGTGGTTACGGTAAATGAGCGGCAGTTCCACGTTCTCGAGAGCGGATGTCCGATTGAGCAGGTTATATCCTTGAAAAACGAAACCCAGGTAATAGCGGCGCAAACGCGCCCGTTGAGCGCGTGTGAGTTTCCCAACTTCGACTCCCTCGAAGAGATAAGAACCCGAAGTCGGAGTGTCCAAGCACCCCAGAATGTTCAAGCAGGTAGATTTTCCCGAGCCGCTGGGTCCCATGACGGCGACGAACTCACCTCGGTCAATGCGCAGGTCTAAGCCGCGCAGCGCGTGCATGGCGGCGCTACCCGTGCCGTAAACCTTAGTGACGCCGCGCAGCAGGAGTTGTGACGGCCTTGCGGGTTCCGTAGACGACCTTTCCATCATGGGCTCGCACTGATCATATCTGTCACGACCTCCGTCCCCGGTGTAACGTCACCCTGTGTGATTTCAGTCATGACTCCATCGGTGGAGCCAGTGGTCACCGAGACAGCCGAAGGTTGGTTGTCGCGCAAGACATAAATGCGCCGTTGTTTGCTTTTGGTATCTACTGTGTCGCGCGACTTCGCGGAGCGAGGTGGGCGCGGGAAAAGCCGGCTTATCAGGCTGCCGCCGGTCGGCGCCGTTTCCTGTGGCACCGGCGGCGAAAAACGCAGCGCAAGATTTGGCACCAAGATGACGTTTGCAACCCGTTGCACCGTGATGTCCGCGGTCGCGGTCATTCCGGGCCGCAAGGCGAGATCCGAATTATCCACCGACAGCAAGGTCTTATAAGTGATCACGCCCTGAACGGTCTCAGGACCGTAACGCACTTGTTTGACCACGGCGCTAAAGGCTCGCCCGGGATACCCGTCCACCGTGAAACTGGCCTGCTGGCCTACTTGGACCTGTGCTACATCCGCCTCATCGACGTCGACCTGCACTTCCATTTGCGCCAGGTTCTCAGCAATTGTGAAAAGCACCGGCGTTTGCAGTGACGCCGCCACCGTTTGACCAGGCTCCACTTGACGCTTGAGCACGACCCCGTTAATCGGCGACCGGATTACCGCTTTGGACAAATTGGTTTGATCGATACTGAGCTTCCATTTCGCTTCGGAGATCTGCGCTTTGAGTGTCGCCTCATTGGACAAAGCGCGCTTGAGTATAGCTTCCGCGGCATCATATTCTCTTTGCGACGGAACCTTTCCGCCGCTCATCTCGCGCACGCGCTTGAAACGCTCCAAATTCTCGCGCACCTCGACGACGGTCGCCTGGGCCTCGATCAACCTGGCCTCAGCCGACTCCAACGTCGACTGAGATTGCAACACCTGCGCTTGCAATTTATCGGTGTCGATCCTTGCCAGCACCTGGCCGACCTTGACTCGATCATTGTAATCGACTTCCACCGTCCTGATGGTCCCGGATATCTCGGTGCCGACGTCCACTTGATTGACGGGTTGCACGGTGCCGGTGGCCGTGACAATCACGGTGAGATCGCCGCGCGTGACTGGGGTGGTCGTGTACTGAACAGCGGTTCTGTTGAGGGTCGCGGAATACCACACCACACCAGCAGCAATTCCCAGGAGTAGCAGAGCTGCAATGCCGAGCTTCACCCACCTGCGGCTACGCGGCACTTCGTCGAGACCCAGAACCTCGGTGATATCCCGAGCGTTATCTTCACTGGCGCTCATCGGCTTTCTCAAGCCCGCTAGCTCTAATCCGCAAGCGACATGCCACCATTGGATATGTTAGGCCATTGAGAAATACAGGTTAATTCACAGGAGGATCGTGCTGATTCGCAGAAATGCAACTGACGGCGGATCTAAATCGCATTTATGCGATAAATGGCGCAGCGGCGACAATAGTTTAGGTATTTCAAACGCCATTTATTCGTCAAGGTTCGAAAGCGGCACTTGGCGGTTTGGATTTCGCAGCGGCGGTTTGGGGAATAATTTAACGACTTCACTCTTGCGCTTTTGGCGCAAACACTTTTGTCGGGTCCTTTCCCTGCTTGAGGGTTTCGGCAATTCGTTCCATGGATAGCAATCTTTCCGCAGAAGTCGGGTGAGACGAAAGAAATCCTTGCTCGCTGCTTTCGGGCATTTCGACGGCCATGCGGCGGAACAAATTCTTCGCCAGGCCGGCATCGAAACCGGCGTTGTGAACCCAGATAAGACCAAACAAGTCAGCTTCACGCTCCTGGTCTCGGTCGAATTTTTTAGTCGCTGCGTCAACTAATAAAGTGACGAGCTGGCCCGCTAGTTGCCCGCCGAATATGATTGCAGGAATCCCCAACAGCAGCCCTATAGCCTGTTTCGTTTTCAAATAAGCCATATGGCCACGGTAGGCATGGGCCATTTCATGGGCGAGAACGATCGCCAGCTCATCATCGCCCTTTAGAAAGCGCATCATTCCGCGCGTTATCCAAACCGTGTCCCCGTCGGTCCACGCGTTTACCGCGTCGGGGTGGATCTCCCCTGCAGTTTGTTCCGGCCTGCCGACATGAATAAATTTTACCGGAGTTTCGGCGCCGCAAGCTTTCACGAGACGCAGGCCCAAATCAACAATTCTCGTCTGCTGCCCTTTCTGAAAAGCCTCAGCCTCAGCATGCAAGAGAAGCCTTGCCTGCTTTTCCTCTTCCGAAGTGATCTCCGGGCCGGTCACGGTCGCACAGGCAGACAATGCAAACGATACCGCCAGAACCAGCCGGGCGATGACCGCCATTTTAGAATTCATACTCTCCGCATGTGAATGGCCGAGCAGAAAAGCGCCCGCCTTTTATTCGTGCTGATCGACAAGTTGTTGCAGCGCCTGGCGCAGCCGGGTCAATTCTTTGGCAGCCTCAACAAACCTCCCCTCCCCCTGCAAGCGTAGGTAGTCGTCGAACGCTTGTTTCGCCTGGAGGATCAGCTCCTTCACGGCAATTTTTTCGCCGCTGACCCCTCCTGGCAGCATCGGCGGAGCTTTCTTGCCTTCTGGGGTCAATAACCCCTGGAGAGCTTCATCGAAGGTTTTGGCGTAACTCAAATTGTCGCCGTGCATCACCGCTACCAGGCGAAGTTCAGGATAGGCCGCCGCCTCGGCCTGGAGATAAATCGGTTCTACGTACAGCAGAGAATTGTCGATCGGAATCACCAAAGTGTTGCCGCGAATCACTCGTGAGCCTTGCTGATTCCAGAGACTTAGCTGCCCGGAAAGGAAGCCGTCCTGATCGATTTTGGTTTCCACCTGCTGTGGACCTAGGATGCGCTCCTCTTTGGGAAATTTGTAGGCAAGCAGCCGCCCGTAATTAGCCGGATCGCACATGCCAGCGATCCAGCCAATCATGACTTGACGGTTTTTAGGCGTAAAAGGGAGCATCAAGATGAACTCGGCATTTTTTAAGCCGGGCGGTTGCCACATCACATAATACGGCTCCACCGGCTGCACCGCGGCATAATATTTTTCAGTGGCGCGCATCCACAGGTCTTCTTGATTGTAAAACACCGCCGGATCGGTCATGTGATACTTGGCGTAAACCAAACCTTGCACGAGAAGAAAGTCGCGGGGGTAGCGCACATGGGCGCGCAGCCCCTCCGGCATCTTGTCCCGGGGCGTGAAGAGCGCGGGGAAAATACGCTGCCAAACCTGAATGAGCGGATCCTCGGGCTCAAAAACATAAAACGTCACCGATCCGTTGAAGGCATCCACTACGGCCTTCACGGAATTACGCACATAGTTGACGCCGGCCAGAGACGCTGTCGAGCCATGGGCCAGTCCTCGTCCACGTTCGGTGCGCATGTTTTCCATCGGCTCTGTGCTGGAAAACGATTCGCTGTACGGATAATAGGTCGATGTCGTGTAGGCATCGATGATCCAATATAACTTGCCGTCTACGAGCACGACATAAGGATCGACGTCGAACTTGAGAAAAGGCGCGAGGGTTTTCACGCGCTCGCGAATCTCTCGGTGAAAGAGCACGCGGCTTTCACGGGTCGGATAAGTCGAGAGCAGAAACCGAGTACCGTCGAACTTCCAGCCAACGAGAAACTTGCGCCATAGATTGGTAATCCGCACGCCGCCAGACCCGGAATAATTTACGTACGCGTTTTCATCGCCCTTAGGATAGTCAAACTCCGACTCGCTGGTGTTGACGAAGACATGCGAGTCCGTCAGTTCGCCGTAATAGATTTGCGGCTGTGCGACCCGGAGTTTTTCGTCATCTGTTCGCGGTGGAATGTCCTTGATCAGGAGGTTCGGCAGCCCATCAGCGGTAAAGTCGCTGACCGGCGCCATAGTGAGTCCGTATCCGTGGGTATATTTGAACCGCAGGTTCACGAATGTCCGGCTCTCCGGCGGCAAGTTGGCCAGCGCCATCTCCCGCGCTGAGACCATCACCTGACGATACCCACGGGCCGTCTGATAGCGATCGACATCGACATCGGTAAATTCGTAGTATAGGCGGATCTCCTGGAATTGTTTGTAGACCGCCTCGAGGGCACGCCAATCCCAAAGGCGCACCTCGGACAAAAGATATTGATTGTTGCTCAAGGTCTCCTGAGTAAAAGTGGGCGAAACGGAAAATTCCTTTGCTTCGATGTTACGAAGCTTAAAACCGCGACGCGTGAACTCAATATTGTTGGCGATATAGGGCGCTTCGAGGGTGATTTCGTTGGGCTGCACCCGCAGCCATTGCACCAGCACGGGAGCTACGCCCAGCGCCAGGAACCAAATGGCGAAGATGCCGAGCCAGGGAGCGGCGAGTGGGATCAATGCCGCATTTTCAGCGAGGCGTCGCCGGCGGCGAAATTGCCGCGTGAGTCCGGAGTAAAGCGCCGGAACGAGGGGCGAAAGACCCAGAAGCAAAGTAACTGCGCCAACGAGGAGATAGGCCGGTAAACGAACATGTACATCGGTCCAGCCTGCGCCAGTGACTACGCCCCATTTAGAGTACAGGAGATGGTAGATATTCAGATACTGCCCCCAGGCCACCACGCCAGCGATGGCCGCCATAGGAAGTAAAAAGAAGCGATGGGGTGTAATTTGCCCACCGTACACGGATGAATTGGCGAATGGCGACGGCTCACTCGGAAGCTTATCAAGGACTCGCGCATCTAGTGCAAAATACACGGCCGCTGCCAGGGCGATCCCGGCGGTCCACAAGAGGCCCCAGTACACATTGTCGTAAAAGGGCAGAGTAAATAGATAAAAGCCGGTGTCGCGTTGGAGAATTGGATCGCGGATTTCGGTCGAAACCCGATAGGCATACTTCAAGATGATCTGCCAGTTCCAACATCCCCAGAGTGCGCCGCTCAGCGCGCCGATGAGCGCGGGCCAAACGCGCGCGAGCGAAGTCTGGACAGGAATCGGTAACGTCAGGATAAAGACCCCCAACCCTCCAACCAGCGCGCCGAGCGCGGCAAGACCGCCTTGGGCAAAGACGGTAGTCCAAAACCGCTGGCTTTGATCCAATTCCTCGAACCAAAGCATTTCGCCCCAGAAACTCAACAGCGAGAAAAACAGCGCTGTGACCAGTACAATGAGGGAGCCGACGAAGAGAGTCTTGGCTCTCTGACGTTGGACGCCATTGACAATTAGAGAGCCACCGAGCGCGAACAGCAGCACGAGCAGAGCGATGTACATAACGTTCCCCTGACAGAATTCATCATGCGCGACGGCCAAAGCCACTTGACGCATGGAATACAAATATTGCTGTACACAAGAATGATGCCAGGAAGCGGAATCTCTATCCCTTCGCGCGCCCGGCACTATGCTTGTAGCCGTCTTTGCAAAGATGAGAATCCCGAAGGAAAAAAACTCCAGGAACGAGAACTGCAGTTCAGCCGGAGGACTTAGAAGCCAAGGCTGATAAGGGCAATCCGCTTTTGATCTCACTCGCGATCCGAGGTGCAAAGAAACAGATCGCCTGTGAGAGAGGGATTTCCCCGGCTCGATTCTCGAGGCTTAGCACGCTCCCGTGCACAATTGACGTTGATCGGATCTTTCCAAAACTCTTTACGGGTTCCTATCCAAAAAGCGCCAACGACATGGGCTCTCATTTGCCGAAAATGCGATATCAATCTTGAGAGAATTGATAATTTCGTATAATTTCCCTCGGAGCATCTCATGAAAACAGAGCAAGCCATCGACGACGCGCCTTTCGACGCGTTGCCCGTCTTAGTCTGGCAGTCCGGAACCGACAAGCTCTGCACTTATTTCAACAAGGGCTGGCTAGCGACTGGGGGCCACCGCAGCGGCTTTTAGAAATGCCAAAGTCCCTGGAGCAGCGCATCCATGCGCCTTCACCGCCGTTACAACCGCCATCGGCCGCGCGCGGCTCCCAGCCCCGTCGGTCGGTCAGACCGGAAATTACTGTCCACCGACGCCAACTCAGATAAGGGAACCAGATGAACTTTTGAAATCGTCGAGGATGCAGGAGGAGTATGATTTTGATTCCGACAAATTTAGCACGCAGCATGCGGCTGATCGGCGTAGGCACTACGGTGCTTGCGCTGGCAATAGCCTCTCTGCCGTCTGTGGCACAGTCACAAAGAGTTCGCTCCGGGGAAGAAACCGCGCGCATTCTGGCGATCGAGAAGCTCGCCGTGTATGAGGGAGTCGTCACCGGAGAAGTGCGCAACAAATCCAACCACGCGGTGCGCGACGTGCAGTTGTTTGTACGTTATACCTGGCTTTGGGAAGACGAGCGCAATCCCGGCAAGACCGATCCCGGGACCTCCACGTACCATGCGTTGAAGGAAACTATTCAACCAGGAGGGCAAATGACCTTTGTCTATACGCCCTCACCGCCGCTGCCAAAGATCGCCGGTGGACGCTTTGACACTTCGGTTACGATCGCGGGGTTTACCGAGATCATTCCGCAACCGTAGTAATAACAGGCCGGGCGGCAGATCGGCTCCGAAAAGTGCACCATTCCCTCATTCCGGCCATGCTCGCGAACGCGAGCGCGAGCCGGAATCCATAAAGACTGGATTCCCGCCGCAGTTACGCTCCGGGATGTCATCGAGCCGAGGGCTCAGGGTGTTGATCTCGCTGGCGAGGGAGGCCAGCATGATCATCTTCTTGCGCGAATTCAACAGCTCGCGATAGCTGCTTTTCGCGCCGATAAAATCGCTGTAAATTTTATCGACCGCGCAGCGCCGGTCGGTACTGCGCCCTTGTGAATCAGACTTCATCCCTTGGCCTCACTTGGCGCAACGTCGTTTCGTGGAGCGGGCGATTTCTTAACGGAGATTTTCACGACCGAGGGGCTCAGATCCGCGAGGACGAGCTCTTGAGGAAAACGAATATTCTGTTCCGAGAGATTGAAGGTGCGGCGGCCCAGTTCAGCCAGAGACACATCCACCGACACACGGACGCGCTTTGGATCGAACAGGTAAAAAGATCGTCGCAGCCCAACGAAAGTTGCCGTCACTTCAGGCGGATCGAGCGCCACGATTTTATCCGACATATGAAAGACTATTTGGTACTCTTTCTATCGCTCTTTAAACAAGGAGACGTAGTTTACCTCTGATCCCGGTCGTAAGGGTATTCAATATCGACGTGACCCATAAAAGCCAAGAATCAACCGCGAGAGTTAATGTCTTTTCGCTACGCGGAGGCTTGGAAAGTGCTCAAAAAAAATCGCATTGATGCTTTTGCTGCTCGGATGCAGCAAAAGCCCCGGCAACGAGATCAGCGAAGGCGCATCGCCGCTCAAAGGTATTAGCAAGTGTATCCGAAATTCGTTGAATAATCGCTGCACCGTTTGGGCCAAAAATTTTCCCTTCGCCTTTTTTCCAAAGAGGGGTTAAAGGAGTAACGGAGACAATTCCGCCTTTGAAAAAGGGAAGCTGTGAAAAAATTGGCCGTTGTCCTTCGACGCGCTCAGGACGAACGGCTAAGTACTTAAATTTCCATATGTGCGATCCCGTTCGTGGTGAGGCTCTCGAACCATGAACGGATTTTTTCACAGCTTCAGGGGAATCAAGGGGGATTGACGTGTGACTTCAGCCATTGCCACAGAGTGCATTCCTTAAAGGGGAACAATTGCGCGGCGACGGCTGGAGTTCCAACTCGCACAAACACCGAGAGGATACCATTGGCTTCGGTTCTGTTCTTTCACTTTGGATGATCCCGGCTTAGCCACGGTATGATCTTACGTAGACACATTACTCACGCGTGGACCGTCCTGAAAAAGACTGGCCACACTTTTTTTCAAGACAACGGCTTTTTTCTCGCCACGGGGCTGGCTTTTAATCTGCTGCTTTATTTCCTGCCGCTGATAATGTTGATGATCTCGGTACTGGCATACACGGTTCTTGAGTCCGAGAGAGCGATGGTCGAAGTGCAATCCGTGGTGCGCCAATTCCTGCCCCATTCGGAGCAGGCGTTTGCCGATAATCTTAAAGCGATCATCAGCAACCGGGGATTGCTAGGTCTGGTCGGTTTCTTCTTTTTTTTGATTTTCAGCAGCACGCTGTTCGGTTCGGTGCGCCATGTCCTTAATATTGTTTTCAAAGCCAACCGACGGCGCGGTATTTTTCGCGGCATCGGACACGACTTTATAATGATGCTCATCACGGCGCTTCTATTGGTCTTGGCCATAACCGTCGCCTCTTTATTGGCGCTCGCGCTTGCTTTTGGCGCGGAACAGCTGCCGATGATGACACCGGTTCTTGAGGCTTTCTTGTCTCTGGTGGGCAAGCTTTTCGCATGGCTGTTTTTGTTCGCTATATTTTACGTTTTCTACCGCTTTGCGCCGGCGCGCACGCTGCATCGAAGCGCTTTAGTCATCGGATCCTTGAGCGCAACGATTCTTTTCGAGCTGGCGCGTTGGGGTTTTACTTGGTATGTCGCCTTTGCTCGCGACGCTCTGGCGGTGTACGGCGCGCTCGCCGGTTTAATGTTTTTTTTCTTCTGGCTGTACTACGCTTCAATTATTTTTGTCTTGGGAGCGGAAATCGGTCTCGCCTGCGAGCGAACCCGTCAGTCGTAACACGATCACCGCGGTACGGTCTGACGCGGTCATGCAGGAACTTTCGCAAGATCGATAAAAGAGCGACGACCCGCTTACCAAGTTGTGAAAAGATAACTTTAGGCGCAATCGAGATCGCTGCAATTTTATCGAAACCCCCGTCATCGCCCCGGCTTTCCAGAACCAATACAAGAAACGGGAGAGCTATTCCTCGCCGCGCGGCTGGCGCGAGGATGACTCCTTCATTCCTTAACGTACGGGTGCATCATACGGACCACTAGAAAACCCGCTCTCGTTCTCGACTCCAATGACCAAAACTGGATTTAAAGAGCGGGCGTAGAGAACGGTCGTCAACGGTTTTTGAGCGGGACCATCTGCATGTAATTGCTCTATTCCTTGATGGTTTTAGACCGCCCTACGCCCGTGCTTCTACCGCTCACTCCACCTTGATTTTGATCTCTTTGGTCTTGGCCTCTTCGGTCTTGGGCATTCTTATTTCGAGGATGCCGTTTTTAAACGATGCCTTGACCTTATCGGGCTGGACGTCAGCAGGGAGATCCACCGATCGGACAAAGGCGCCGTAAGAACGCTCGCATCGGTAGTAGTCTTCATCCTCTATCTTTTCTTCTTTCTTTTTCTCGCCTTTCAGGGTCAGCTCCGAGTCCGAGATGTTGACTTCGATATCATTCTTATCCATCCCTGGAAGCTCCGCCTTGACAACAACCTCGTCCTTCTCCTCGTAGACGTCGAGGGCCGGGGTCGTGATCTCACTATCCCTTCTTAGCCATCGTTCGGGCCACCAGGGTCTCATCCTCCGGCCAAAGAAGTCGTCCATCATCCGATCCATCTCCCGTTCCCACCTCGTCAAATCCGCGAACGGCCTTCGCGGCGCTAGCGCCTTCGTCTCCTTCATTCGTGGTTTCTCGGCCATAGTGAATTTCTCCCTTCATTGAGTTTTTGATAGCCCATGATTGCATCATCTTGCGCAATTTACATGCCATTCAATATTCTCGACCTCACGCGGGCGAGACGGCTTCGAGAACTGCAAAAACAGACTAAATTCGAATTGCTTTGGCGGCGCGATTTTGCCTCGGCGACCGCGGTATCCTTGGGGTCAAAGCCGGAGCGCAGTAACTCTGTTTCGACGATTCGCAATAATGAAGACGTCTGTTAACCGGTTTCTTAACCACGAGACTGCTGGCTCCAATGGACAGTGGCCGCAGCCCGCACCCACTCATCGCGTTGCTCTTTCTTGGCTCGCCGCCTGCGGCGTGGATAGGGTTGGGCGAATAATCAACACAGGATTGCCGGAGTACGATACTACGCGATCGGTGACGCTCCCCATAACCCATCGACTTATTCCAGACCTGCCGTGGCTTGACATCGCGATCAAGTTGTCGGAAGTTCTCTTTGCTAAGCCAATTATCTCTTCCGCGCCGTTCCCTTCCACTACGGTAAACGACACATCTTCGACTCCTTGGGTCATTAGTTCCTTAACCTTGGCCCGCAAGTAATTCGCCAGATCTTCTTTGATTCTATCTCCTAGATTCTTTACGTCGGATGGGGCTAGACCGGCCGCCATGAAATATCCCGACGTCGGAAGAGTGTAGGATCGAATCAAAACCATCGCCAATTTGAGCTTTGTCGCAAGGTAAACGACATGGGGAAAAATCTGTTCCGCCAGGTGCGAGCCGTCGAGAGGCACGATAATCGTCGCCAAGCGGACCGGCCCGGCAAGGGATGTTTTTTCGTCTGGCCGGACGATCAATAGAGGATTTGCCGATGCCTGCAGCACCTTTCGCGCCACCTGACCTAATAGCCAGCCCCGGCCTCCCGTCTGACCATGGGTCGCCATCGCAATCAGGGCACCGCCGTCCGTCGATGCCGTATCGAGGATCATTTCGGCCGCCCTGCCTTGTGCCCAACGGCAACTCACGGGCACAGCGCGCGGCAGCAAGGCGGCGACTTTTTGCAGGTAATCGCTTCCTTTGATGCGCAATGCGGTCTCCGGGTCGTCGACATTCAGCAAGTCTACAGGCGCTTGCAGGACCGTAGCGAGGAAGGTGACATAGGGTAAAACCGCTTCCGCCAGGTGAGAACCGTCGAGGGGCACGAGAATTTTGTTGTACATATCCGACTAACTCCTGCAAGTCTTCGCGGTGTCTCCCTTGCAGTTCACCGCGCGGCTTTCGCGGCGGCGAACTTCGCTCGCACTGCCGCGCAAAAATAAAATGTCTTCACCCTCTCCTCTACACAGCTGTATTGTGATCGTGGCAATCGCTATGCCATGGTTTGTCGCTGTTTTTTCAAGACTTGAGCAAGCGGCCTTCCCAAGATTGGCAAAAAGAACGCGGGATAATCGCAAGAGTCGGAAAAAACCGGACTGGCTGATCGCGATGGCAAAGCCAGCCCTAACGTAAGCCGCTCGTGCGGCGAGAACCGCACTATTCGATCAACGTAATGAGTCCCATCACCGCAATGCCGGCTAAAATCAGGCTCGTTTGCACGACGAGGGCGCGTAGACTTCGATCGTGCTGCAGTTCTGGGATCAGATCTGCTGCGGCGAGGTAAACGAAACCACCTGCCGTGACGGGGATCAGAGCGCTCGTAACCGCTTCCTCGGCGACCGTCCCGGCCACGAGCGACATCGCGGTGCCCAGGATAGCGACGCTGGCGGAGCCCAGATTTAGCATAACCGCCTGTCGCACTGTCAAACCGCTATGGATGAGAATTCCGAAATCGCCAAACTCCTGGGGAATTTCATGGAGGAGCACTGCAATGGTCGTCGACACGCCAAGGGTGGGGCTTACCAGGTAGCTCGCTCCGATCACGACGCCATCAATGAAGTTGTGCACGGCGTCGCCCAGGATGTTGATCGCAGCCAACTCGGGACGGCCGACGGGATGCTGTCCGTGATAATGATCATGGAGCACACCGTGACGATGGCGGAGAAGCTTCTCGACGACAAAAAACACCATCATGCCGCCGAGGACGAGAAGCGAGGGGCCAAGGGGTACGCGTAGTGGACCGTTGCCCGCAAAGGTCTGGGGAATCAGGTGGATGAAGGCGTCGCCGAGCAGCGCACCCACCGCAAAACTCACAAACAATGTAGCCAGCCGGCGCACACGAGCCTCGTCCATGGAGATCGTGCTGAGGCCGGCGAGGGAAACCAGGCTCACGGCGACGACGCTGGCAATGGCGAGGACGATGATCGTCACCCGACCCTCCGGTAAACCATCCTTCGGTGAATTTTATCAACCTTGCAAAGGCGGCGGCGGCCTCCGGCACTTCCGCCGCGCCATTGCACGGCAAGCCAAGCATGCCGGATCAAAATTTGACTCTTTTGTAGAAACTTTTCTTCGCGACTTCTGCAGCCACGACGTAAAGAAGCAGAATCCCCGCTAAAACCGCAAAAAACGCGAACGGCATGGGGACAAAACCGAAGAGCCAGCTCCATCGGGTATAAGGCAAAGCCAGCGTACCCGCCACCACCAATAACGTCGCTACCCATAAAGGCGTACCCGGCTTGCTCCGAAAAAAAGGCTGTCTCGTCCTGATAATCAAGACGATCAGCGAGGCCGAGACAACCGACTCGGTAAACCAGCCGGTTCGAAAAAGATCGACGTTGGCGTGAAGCAGGAGCAGTAACGCGCCGAAGGTGAGATAGTCAAAGAGCGAGCTCACCAGGCCAAAGGTAATCATGAATTTTCGAATGAATTTTATGTCCCAGCGCCTCGGTTCTTTGACCAGCTCGCGGTCCACGCGATCCGTGGCAATTGCCATTTCCGGAAGATCCGTCAGGAGATTCGTCAGGAGAATCTGTTTGGGCAAAAGCGGCAGAAAAGGCAAGAACAGCGAGGCGCCCGCCATGCTGAACATGTTGCCGAAATTGGCGCTGGTCGCCATAAAAACATACTTCAGCGTGTTGGCGAAGGTGGTCCGCCCCTCTTCCACACCGTCGACGAGCACGCTGAGGTTTTTTTCCAGCAGAACGATATCGGCCGCTTCTTTGGCGACGTCCACGGCGCTGTCCACGGAAATGCCCACGTCTGCGGCATGAAGCGCGGAGGCATCGTTGATCCCGTCGCCCATGAAACCGACAACGTTGCCGGACTTCTTGAGGGCTAGAATAATTCTCTCCTTTTGGTTGGGCTCGACCTCGGCAAAAATATCCACGTCGCGAACCCGGACACGCAACGCCTCGTCGCCGATTTCGCGGAGCTGCGGCCCCGTCAGAATTTCCGCGCCACTCAACCCCACTCGGCTACTGACGTAGGCGGCCACGCGATGGTTATCCCCGGTGATTATTTTCAGTGAAATTCCTAGTCGCTGAAGCTCCGCTATGGTCTCCACGATGCCTGGTTTCTCGGGATCGGTAAAGACCAGGAAGCCGACAAATGTCATATCGGTTTCGTGATCCTTGCTGATTCGCATCGCCGCCCCGACATCGCGATAAGCAACGGCCAGAGCTCGAAACCCCTTGCCGCCGAACTCCTCGAAGCGCCGCAACACCGCATCTCTCTCTGCGTGCAAATCCACAACGGCTCTGCCGGCCCCTTGCACCGTTGAACAGACTTCCAACACGTTCGGTACCGCGCCTTTGGTGATCAATAGATTGGCGCCGTCCTGCGCAACCAGCACGCTCAGCCGCTTGCGCAGAAAATCGTAGGGTATTTCATCGAGCTTTTGGTAACCGGTCAGGTCCCAGGCGCGATGCAATCGGATCGCCGCATCGATGGGGTTGGTAAATCCCGTCTCATAGAAGGCATTTAAATAAGCCAAGAAAAGAATTCTTTCATTCTCGCGCCCTTTTAGATCCTCATAGGCATATACGCGCACCTGCCCTTCGGTCAGCGTGCCGGTCTTGTCGAAGCAGAGAACATCCATGCTGCCGAAGTTTTCAATGGCCGCCAGTCGCTTGACGATCACCTTATCCAACGCCATTCGTTTCGCGCCATGGGCAAGGTTGATAGTGATTATCGCGGGCAGAAGTTGCGGGGTGAGCCCGACCGCCAGCGCCAAGGAAAAGAGAAAAGATTCCATGACCGGACGGGCGAAATAGACATTGATGGCGAAGATGGCGATCACCAGCACCAACGTGACCTCCATCAATAGATAGCCAAATCGGCGCACCCCACGCTCGAGATCCGTCTCGGGAGGCCGGAGCCTGAGGCTGGCCGAAATTTTGCCGAATTCGGTGCTCCCCGCTGTGCCAACGACCAGGGCCCTGGCTGTGCCGCTAACCACATGGGTGCCCATGAAAAGAGCGTTGGTCCGCTGGTTGAGAGGAATTTCCGCCGGCAAATTGCCCGGCTGCTTCTCTACCGGATAGGTCTCGCCGGTCAGCACCGCCTCGTCGACGAACAAGTCCTTCGACTCGAGAATCGCGCAGTCTCCCGGAATTACGTCGCCCGCGTTCAACACGGTGACATCCCCCGGAACCACTTCTTCGACCGAAATTTCTACCTCCTTGCCGTCGCGCAACACCGCCGCCCGAACCTGCACGATGGCGAGCAACTTCTCCACCGCGTCAGTAGCGCCCTTTTCCTGCCAAAAACCGAGCAGACCGCTGACGAGGACGATGCCAATAATGATAAGCGCGTCGGTTGGGTCGCGCAGAAATAGGGACAAGCCGGCGGCAAACAGCAAAATTAAAATAATCGGGCTTTTAAACTGAGCGAGCAGAAGGGTGAAGCGGTCGGTTCGGCTCTTGCCCTTAATCCGATTCAAGCCGTAGCGCGCAAGACGCTCCTGGGCGTCTGCGCTCGCCAGTCCCTGCGGCGAGGCCTGCAGTGCTTCAAGCACTGCAGCATGCGGTACGCTCCAAAATGATGCCAGTTGCTCGTTCATGCCGCTTGACGTCGTCATGTGGCAAGAAGCGCGGCGATGATTCCCGTCCACAAAACGCCGTCGACAGTCCCGGCCCCGCCGATGGAAGCGATTGGAGCGCCTAGCGCCCGAATCTTCCTAATAAAATATGGCAGCTAACTAAAACCGGCTACGACCGCTACGTTACCACCCTCGGATACACTTTTGCTCCGATGACCACCGCGATCACGGTAGCTACCACTAAAATACTGAAATCCAGTCCAAGCCCTAAACTGCTGGTCCCGCGCGCTAGCATCAACGCCCGTAATGCGTCAACTTCATAGGTGAGCGGGTTGGCGTGCGAAACAATCTGCAACCAACCCGGCATCATGGAGATTGGATAAATGGCATTGCTGGCAAAGAAAAGCGGCATCGTGAGCACCTGACCCATGCCCATGAACCGCTCCCGCGTCTTGACCAGTGAGGCAATGATCAGCGAAAGAGCGGAGAACATAGCTGCTCCAAGCATCACGGTAGCCAGCACGCCGAAAAGTCCGGCAGCTGTCCAGTTCATCTTCACGCCCAGTAAAAGTGCCAGCAGGTAGATAATGACTGCTTGCGAAATTGAGCGGATGCCCGCAGACAAGGCTTTGCCAAGAACCAGCGCGCCGCGCGGAGTGGGACTTGCCAGGAATTTGTGGACAATTCCCATGTCGCGCTCCCAGATGATTGCGATACCGTAAAAAATGGCGACAAACAACACGCTTTGAGCGAGGATACCCGGCGCCATGAAATCCAAATAAGGAACATCGCCCGTGGAAATGGCGCGCACTTTTGTAAACACTTCGCCGAACAACAAAAGCCACAATGCCGGTTGGATCGCACGCGCGATCGTCTCGGTGAAATCATGTCGTAGTTTGCGCACCTCAAGCTCTGCAATGACCAATGTCTTCGTGACAAAACCGGCGACAACGGCAGAGAGATTGACCCAAAATGGGTTATCCAAGCCGCTTGGCCATGCGTCTTTCACTTGCGGTCTCACGATAACTGCCTCCTGACTCCGGGGTGCCGCCGGCATAATGGACGAATACATCGTCCAACGTCCCGCCACCGATAGATGTCTTGAGTTCTTCGGGCGTGCCAATGACAGCAACTTTGCCCAGGTGCATAATCGCCACCCGGTTACAAAGGCTGTCTGCCTCTTCCATATAGTGCGTCGTCAGAACTATGGTTGTGCCATAGTCGTCTCGGAGACGCTCGACATGGTCCCACACTGCTTTGCGCGCTAGCGGATCGAGCCCAATGGTTGGCTCATCCAGAAACAGCACCGGCGGTCGGTGCAGCGTGGACTGGGCGATTTCGAGGCGACGGATCATGCCGCCGGAGTACTCCCGCACGAGCTTGTCCGCGGCATGACTTAAGCCCATAAAAGCGAGAGCATCGCCGATCCGCGTCTCCCGCTCCTTGCGTGGAATGTCGTAGAGCTTGGCAAAGATCAACAGATTTTCGTACCCGGTCAGGGAACCGTCGACCGACACCGCCTGCGGAACGTATCCGATCACGCGCCGCACGCGGGCCGCCTGGCGAACGATATCAAAGCCAGCCACACTGGCCTTCCCGGAAGTAGGCGGCAGCAACGTAGTCAACATCTTGATTGCCGTTGTCTTGCCTGCCCCGTTGGGCCCGAGCAGCCCATATATCTCGCCGGAACTAACCGAAATCGTCAACGCATCCACTGCGGTCAGCGTCCTGAAGCGACGCGTTAGCGCCTCTGTTACAAGGACCGCCGGTTTTTCTCCCCATGCTTCCTCCAGCGCGAACATGGTAGCTTATTGGTGTATCAACGACTCGATGGATGTATCCGCACCACTGGACATTCTTTAGGTGGCGCGAATGATCAGGACAGGATCCCCTGAATGGCGCACGACTCTCTCGGTCACGCTGCCTAACACCCAGCGGCGAATACCTGACCGGCCATGGGTGGACATGGCTATAAAATTATCTGGGGTTTTGCGGGCAAGGGCGATTATCTCTTGTGCGCCATAGCCGAGGTTCAGAACCGAAGAAACATTCCCGAAGCCCTTCCCTTTCATGTCTTTGACCTTCTCTGCGAGATAATCCCGTGCCTCGTCCTCGAGCTGAGAGATCAGTTCATCGGTGTAGGTCCCATATTCGTCGGCTGAATATGCGGGCGGCAGCGCGTACGCGCGCATCAGAACGATTTCGAGCTTCATCTTATCGGCGAGACTCTCGACGCACGACAATGCCTTCTCCGCCAACGGCGAGCCGTCGAGCGGCACCACGACGGTTTTCAACATGGCCTCGCCATCCGTCTTTCCTTCCTCGCTGGCGCGCACGAGAAGCAGGTGGTTCGTCGCTCCATGCAGCACCTTGTCGGTGACGCTGCCCAGCAGCCAGCGCTGAATTCCGGAGCGGCCATGAGTGGCCATGACGATCAAAGTGTTTTCGTCGGCCGCGGCCTTCTCAATGATCACTTCTTCCGGCGTTCCCCTTAGTATCGTAGTTTTGACGTGGCCTCCTGGAAAAGACCGCGCGGTGGTTTCAAGATATTGGGTCGTGCCGCTCATCTCTTCGGCCACGAGCCTGTTGACATCGTGTCCCTGCCAAACTTCGGAAAAATCGGCGAGTGGGACAGGATCAACGATGCCTAAAAGCTCTACAGGGGTCGCCAGCGCTTTGGCCAGATAGCGAGCGTAGGGTAGAACTTGCTCCGCGACCTTCGAGCCATCAAGCGGTATCAACATCCGCGTATACATGACTACCTCCAATTTCAGAGAAATGAGCCTTATCGAGATCACGGGGCGATGTCTGTTCCTCCAAGATTTCACGCCGGGCGGCGTTAAGAACCCGCTCGAGCCGGCCCCGTGGGATATCAGTATCTTCGTCCCGCTTCTTCAGCAACCATTGCGTGCCGTCAGCTCGCGCCCTCGTAGCAGCCGGTGCTATGCCGGGTTGCGGCGAGAACCGTCAGTCGCGACGCAGCAGCAAGCCGAGAACTACACCCACGCCAACCGCGATGGCGACTTTAATCCAAGCACGGTCCCGCAAGCAAGATACGGCGGAGGCCCTCATCTGCCCTGCCTTTTGCAACCAGGCTTTCTCTTGCTCGGCCAGTTCAGTTTTGCATTCGACCAATTTTTGCTCCATGCGCCGGCGCAAACCCACAATCCGCTCGCCTGTCTCGCTGGCCGTGGCTCGCAGTAGCTCCTCTACATCGTTGATCAATACTTTTACATCTTCCGCTAGCTTTTGTCCCGTGATTTCGTTCATAGCGACCCTTTCCCGAAATTTTTTTGCGCCGATTTTGCACTAGTGATGTTATTGCAGATGGACGCAGAAAGCATGCCACCCGAAGGTTCGACCGGGCGCAGGAAAAGGTTCGGGACACCATGAAAAGAGGATATGCTATTCTCACTCCTAAAAAACTTTTTGCCGATTAATTGCATTCATGCGAAAGCCGCTATTTAATCTAAGCCAGATCGGCTTATTCGCGCCTGTTGACGCGGCCAGCCTGGTACAGCGATTGCTCATTCGTAAAATGCGTTATCGCACGATTGCGCGCGATAACTTCCCCTACCAGGGAGGACCTTGATCGATTCGGAGCCAAGGCTCTCAAAGTCGCTGAGGAGGAATGATATGAGTTCCAATTCCCGAATACTGTTTTCCCTGCTCCTGGCGGTTCTGGCCTTTTCGATTTGGCCGGCATCAACCGCTGCGCAGCAAATGGAGGTCATCGCCGGCGGCGAGCTTGAATATCAGACTTCCTGCGCCGTTTGCCACGGCGTCGATGGCCGCGGCCAGGGAATCATGAGCAGGCACTTGACCATGCAACCCAGCAACCTCAGACACCTGGCGCAAAGACATGGCGGCAAATTCCCCTTCTGGGAGGTGTATCGGGTCGTCGAGGGGAGAGGCGTCGTGCCGGGGCATGGCAGCCGGGAGATGCCGATATGGGGGGATCGTTTTCGGGCGGATGCGGGAGCCAATGGCAAGTCCGCGCAGACCCAGTCGGCGGGGCGGATTTTGAGCCTGGTGTTCTATCTGGACCATATACAAGAGTAAGCGGGCTTTACCTCGAAACCCAATAGCGTCATTTCTGCTATATTGAAGCGGTTCGATAATCGTGCCTCGTTCTCGTCGCCAAGAGATAAATACACGCCCAAAAACACGCCAGCTAGAGGAGCAATCCTGTTCTAAAGAGCATGGCGAGGAAACATAATTGCTTACGGATCCGCAGGGTGTCGAGTTCCTGCAATGGTGTTTGCCCAGATTGCACCTGCGCTGGGCGGGATTCCGCAAAGTGCGCCGCCAAGTTTACAAGCGCATCAACCGCCGGCTTCGGGAGCTGGCGCTTACGAGTATAGAGGCATATCGAGTTTACCTCGAAGATCATCTGGACGAGTGGAAAACGTTGGAGAGCTTGTGTTGGATTCACATTTCCCGCTTCTATCGCGACCGCAGCGTATTTCAACATCTGGAACGTGAAATCTTGCCGCAATTGGCGCAAGGCGCGATCGCGCGTGGGGAAAACGAATTACATTCCTGGAGCGCCGGCTGCGCCGGCGGAGAAGAACCGTATACCTTGGCGATTATCTGGAATCAGGCCCTAAGAACGCGATTTCCGGAGCTTCGTTTCAGGATCATTGCGACGGACATCGACCCCGATGCGATCCACCGCGCCGAGCGAGGCCGTTACGGGACGAGCAGCGTTAGGGACCTGCCCGATGACTTGCGAGCCCAGGCATTTGACGTAATAGCGGATGAACTTTGTCTTAAGGATGAATATCGTGCCTGTGTGACCTTCGCGGTGCAGGATATTCGCGCATGTGCTCCCGAAGGGCTGTTTGACCTTATTCTGTGCCGCAATCTCGTCTTCACCTATTTCGATGACATGGTACAGCGAAATACGCTTCAAACGCTTATCGACAAATTAGCTCCTAGCGGTGTCCTGATCATCGGCGCCCTTGAGTCGCTTCCCGGCGGGGTTTGGCAAATCCAACCATGGTTAAAGCGACTGGGGGTATATAAAAAGATCTAGAAACCAACAGCGCATAAGCGATCAAGCCATGCGCACGTATGGGCTACGACATGCCTCGGCAACTTGCCTTTCGTCTCAAATAGGACAGGGCCTCGGTAGCGCCTGCGTGGAAAAGCCTTCTCGGCAGTTCAGCAGATCGGATATTTTCCCTCGGCCAGCGCCTGGCAAAATGACTGCAGACGCGCGAATTCCCGAATGACGATCCGGCGAATCGGATCCGCGACTTCCGTCATGTAGACGCCCTTTTCGAGTTTGACCTGCACCGATGCCACCTGGGGCCTGTCGACGGGATCGCCGATGCGGCTGCACAGCCAGACGATTACTTCGCGCACACCGGACACTTCGTGGTGAATCTGGCGCGCCAAAAGATGGGTGAGCACGTTATAGATTTTCCCCACATGGCTCACCGGATTCTTGCCTGCTGCGGCTTCAGAGCCGCGCGGGCGGTTGAGCGCGATGACGCCGTTCACTTGGTTTCCCCGCCCCACCTCGCCTGAATCCGCATCCTCCGCGGAAGTGCCCAGGACGGAAAGGTAGATTCCGGAAAGGCCCAAGCCGCTGCGGTCCAGGGTGTTCAGGCTCACCGTGGCGTCCCGTATTCTGTCGAGACGGGATTTGAGATAGGAAACCAGCGCCAGCCTTATCGCTTCCTTGCGCCGGAAATAATCGGCTTCGTTGGCCACCCATTTATCCAGTAGCGGCATGGCTACCGTAAGATTGAGCTGCGCACCGATTCGGATGGCCATAATCTTTACGTCGCGGCCGCTTTCCGGATAATTAATTTTGAATTTTGGCGCGTTGAGAAAGCTCTCCGCATCTAACGCCAACCTTTCCGTTTCCGTCAGCGGCGCATAGCCAACCGCCGCCGAGGTATCATTAGCCATCGACATCGCACCGGTATCGCGAAATATGCCGGTCAACTCCTCCGATCCGCCTTTGAATTCAACTTGAAACGCAAGATGACGTTCGGGATCGACCTCGGGAAGATTTTCGCGAAACCAGCTCTTCGCGGTCTCGACAGCAACTTGCGAGACATCGAACTCTTTCACCAGGGTGGCGCGGTCGCCGATGACAAGACGCATCGGTTCGAGCACCCGACCGCCGCCGAAACATCGCTCGACCTGACCGGCGACCAGCAAACCCTTGTCACAGTTATAATGCATGATCCTGCCGCATCGCCTCAGATACTCCCGGTAAAGCGCTTGGGAAATCCGTTCCATTACGAGGTCGCAGATTGTGTCGGGATGCCCCAATCCCTTGCGCTCGACGATCTCAACTTCGCTCTCTCCGGCGGTGGGACCGATAATCTCTTGGATATGAATTTCGTCCATCATCTTTCCGTCATGTCGCCCGGCTAAGCGGAGTGCGCCTTAAAGCCGACGTCTTGCACACTCAACTCTTGCCATTCGACTTTGATATTAGCTCCGAGGAACTCGTGGCTCAAGCAACCGCGGTCGGCTTCGATATTGATTGCGGCAAGGATCTGTGCAATTGACGTGCCGGTAATATTAGTGCGACTGAATTCGCTTGCTCTATCAACTCTGCTAAAAATCAGAACTCATCTTCCCGCCGATGCGAAGAGCCAGGGCGCCGGAAAGCTCTATTGCTAGGTTTTCTCGCACATAGAGGAGGAGGGCCTTGGCATCTCGTTTGCGCTTCCATGCTTTCGCTCGTAGAGTGTGCGGGGTTGGATGTTTGGCGGCAAGCCGGTGCAAAGGGACAAAATGCTAGAAAGTCGTTGGGAACTGTTGCCGCACGGCGCGGATATCGGGGTGCGCGGCATTGGCAATTCCAAAGAGGAGGCATTCGAGCAGGCCGCGGTGGCGCTGACAGCGGTCATCACCGATCCAAATTCAGTTGCGGCGAAGGATGTGGTAGAAGTAACATGCGACGCCTTTGACGATGAGCTGCTGTTGGTCAATTGGCTCAATGCGCTCGTCTATGAAATGGCCACGAGAAGAATGCTCTTTGGCCGTTTCGAGGTTCACATCGAGGATCACCGGTTGCATGCAAAGGCATGGGGAGAAGTGATAAACGAGGACAAGCATGAGCTGGGGGTCGAAGTGAAAGGCGCCACTTGCACTGAGCTCAAGGTGAGCCAGGACAAAGAGGGCAGCTGGCTCGCGCAGTGCATCGTCGACGTTTGAGGAGAATGCCATGGAACTGTCTCGATTGCAGCGGCGCGCAGAAAATGAGTGGTGGATAGCGCCCTATGGCAAAATGCGCGTGCCCGCCGTGATTTACGCCAGCGAGCCTTTAATGCGCGAGATGGACGAGAAGGTATACGAGCAAGTCACCAACGTCGCCATGCTGCCGGGCATCGTCAAAGCATCCTACGCCATGCCCGATGCCCATTGGGGCTACGGCTTTCCCATCGGCGGTGTCGCGGCCTTCGATGCCGAGAAAGGCGGCGTCATTTCCGCCGGCGGCGTCGGCTTCGATATATCCTGCGGCGTGCGCACCCTACTGACGGGTCTTAGTCTCGATGAGATTAGCGCAAAAAAGCAACAGCTAGCCGATGTCCTGTTTCACACAATACCCGCCGGCGTCGGCAGTCGCGGCAAACTGAGCCTGAACGAGAAAGAAATGAATGCCATGTTGACGGGTGGAGCGAAATGGGCGGTTCAGCGGGGTTACGGCAGGCGCGAAGACCTGGAGCGGGTCGAGGAAGGCGGCTGCATCCCCGCGGCGCGCCCCGATGAGGTTTCCGACCGCGCCAAGAAGCGCCAGCGCGAAGAAATGGGCACTCTGGGCTCTGGCAACCACTACCTGGAAGTTCAGCACGTGGCAAAGATCTTCGACGAGAAAATCGCCACAGCGTTCGAATTACAGCCGGGCGACGTGGTGTTAAGCATCCACTGCGGCTCGCGCGGGCTTGGGCATCAAATCGGCACGGAATTCCTGACCCGCATGGCCGCGGCGGCCTCACAGTACGGCATCGAGCTGCCCGACCGGGAGTTGGCCTGCGCGCCCATCTACTCTCCCGTCGGCGAAGCCTACCTTGGCGCCATGCGCGCGGCGATCAATTGCGCGCTCGCCAACCGGCAAATCATCACCCATCTGGCGCGCCAGGCATTTGGTGAAATATTTTCCAAGGCCGAACTGCCGCTCCTCTACGATGTTTCGCATAACACGTGCAAAGTCGAAGAGCATGAATTGAAAGGCGCGCCGGCGCGCTTGTTCGTGCATCGCAAAGGCGCGACCCGCGCCTTCGGACCCGGCCATCCGGCCGTCCCGGAAGCGCTTCGACCTCTCGGTCAACCGGTCTTGATCGGCGGCACCATGGGCACCGCATCATATATACTCTCGGGCACGGAGAAAGGCATGGAACTTGCCTTTGGTTCCGCCTGTCACGGCGCCGGGCGGAGCATGAGCCGGCATCAGGCTATGCGGCAATGGCGCGGATCAGAAGTGGTGCAGAATCTCGCTGGTCATGGCATTTTAATCCGCAGCCGTTCGATGCGCGGCGTCGCCGAGGAGGCTCCCGGTGCTTATAAGGACGTGAGTGCGGTCGTCGAGGCCGCGGATCACGCCGGACTCGCCCGCACCGTGGCCCGCCTCGAACCGGTGATCTGCATCAAGGGCTGACGGCTTTCTCGATAATGCGGAGGGCGGAATTTTCGAACGCCTTGAAACTTGTGAACTATTTGAACGACCTAAATAGTTTGAACGCGTTAAGCCGATAATGCAGAGGTATTCATGCTAGAGCAACTCGGACAATTCATTGGACCCGCCGGCACCGCGCTGGTTATCGCCGCGATAATTCTAATCAGCGGCGTCAAGATTCTTAAAGAATACGAACGCGCCGTGATCTTTCGCCTCGGGCGCATGGTCCGGCCGCGCGGGCCGGGCATCACGTATGTCATTCCCCTCGTCGAAAAGATGGTCCGTGTGGATTTGCGCACGGTCACCATGGACGTGCCTCCCCAGGATGTCATTACGCGAGACAACGTGTCGGTCAAAGTAAGCGCGGTCCTTTATTTCAGAGTCATTGACCCGACCCGCGCAATTCGAGAAGTGGAACATTATCTGTTTGCCACCTCGCAGCTCGCGCAGGTCGAGTTGCGCAGCGTTTGCGGCCAGGCCGAGTTGGACGAGCTTCTTTCTCAGCGAGACAAGCTCAATACACGAATTCAGGAAATCCTCGATGCCGAAACCGAGCCCTGGGGGGTCAAAGTGGTTTTGGTGGAGCTCAAGCATATCGATTTGCCGCAGGAGATGCAGCGCGCCATGGCCAAACAAGCGGAAGCCGAACGCGAACGGCGCGCCAAAATTATTCATGCCGAGGGCGAATTCCAGGCCTCGCAGAAACTGGCGGACGCCGCCGAAATCATCGCCAAACAGCCGAACGCCATGCATTTGCGCTTCCTCCAAAGTCTGGTTCAGGTATCGGCGGAAAACAACCATACCATCGTGGTGCCGATTCCCGTCGATATCATGATCCAGCTTCTCGACAAGATGAACGCATCGTCAAACGACTCGGTGTCGAATACCGGTTCTCAGCAGCCGGCAACGAACGTCAAAGAAGCGTAGCCCGGTTTAGCCGATAAAACCGACTGCCGAGGATTCCTTACATGAATGAGCCAAACATCGAATTCACAGCCGATGAATGGTACGACCACCACCGGCGCAAGGTCGTCTGGTTCAGCGCCGTTGTCGACGAAAAGTGCATCGATTGCGGCGTTTCCATCGAAGCACTGCGCGATCACTTCGGCGCCTACGTCGACGACCCGCTGCCGGCCTTTCGGTCCCATCGCGCCCGCATCCAGGAAGTCGCCTCCAAGCTGATAATCGAACGGCGCTTTGAAGACGACGGCTCAGTCATCATCAGGAGCGCCGATCTCGAGCACTAAGGTGGTGTATGCAATTAAAAGCGCGCCTGTTAGAAAAATCTGCCGCTACCGTCCGATTTTTGAAAACGGATATCTGGCGTTTACAAGCAAGCAAATTACACCCCCGGCGGTCATTTTGGATTACCCAGTTGAGAACTTTCCTCCTGGCTATTCGCCGCTTTGTCGACGATAAATGCGACTTACGGGCTTCCGCCTTAACGTTTTACTCTCTGCTGTCTATCGTTCCCGTCGTAGCTATGGCTTTCGCGATGGCAAAAGGATTTGGCTTCGAAAAAATTCTCGGCGAACAGCTAATGGCAAAGCTGGAAGGTCAGGAGGAGGTGGCGGAGAGCATTATCGGCTTTGCTCAATCCATGCTGGAGACTACCAAAGGCGGCGCCATTGCCGGGGTGGGCATAGTCGTTTTGTTTTGGACGGTCATCAAGCTTTTGGGCAACATCGAATCGTCCTTTAACGACATTTGGGGGGTAAAGACGCCAAGGACTATGGGCCGCAAGTTTGCCGACTATCTGTCGGTGATGATGATTTGCCCGATCCTGATGATCACCGCAAGCAGCGTCACCGTGTTGGTTACAACTCGGGTTGCGGTCATGGTGGAGCGTCTTTCTTTTTTGGGATACCTGGCTGATGTAATTATCTTGTGTCTGAAAATCTTGCCCTACGGCGTCCTGTGGCTCGTCTTTACATTCATGTACGTCTTCATGCCCAATACCAAAGTCGCGTTTAAATCAGCCCTGTGGGGAGGCATCCTTGCAGGGACAATCTATCAACTCGTCCAACTGGCTTATATTTCATTTCAGATCGGCGTTGCCAAATACGGAGCGATTTATGGAAGTTTCGCGGCATTGCCGCTGTTCCTGGTGTGGCTGCAACTGAGCTGGCTGATCGTGCTTTTCGGCGCTGAAGTTTCCTTCGCTCATCAGAATGTGGCCACCTACGAGTTTGAAGAGGACTGTCTAAGAGTAAACCACTTTTTCAAAAGAATGACCGCTCTCATGATTACTTATCTCTGCGTGAAAAAGTTCGTGAATCAGGAGACGCCTCTCACCGCCGTGGACATTGCTCGTGAATTGGAAGTTCCCATCCGCCTGGTTCGTTCGGTGCTTTTCGAGTTGACGAAAGCAAGAGTTCTTACTGAGGTATATTCGGACAATCGTGAAGATGTAGCCTATCAGCCGGGGTGCGATATCAACAGTTTAACCGTTGCGGGCGTGATCGAACGGCTAGACCAACAAGGG
>DATBLC010000175.1:0-15279 GCA_036555515.1 Binatia bacterium | reverse complement strand
CCTGCCGGCGGGCATTTCCACCTATGGAGAGGACGGGGTGGTGGCCGGCAAGGCAGAGAACCATTGACCGCGATCGGAAGGGCTCGCCTCTCGGTCGCACACTAGCGACATAGTCTCTAAATAACGAACTCATTAGTAATTGGTGAGGGTATCAGCGTTGTTGTCTAGCTGAAATAACTCGGTCGGATGTTGTTCAGGCTACTTCGGTGGGGTCACCCATTGGAAGGCGGTGATCAAGAGGCAAGACGTTTCCTGTGAGAAAAAATCTCTTTGTTGCCTTTTCTTCAACTCGTCGGGTCAGTGATTTTTGGTGACGCGCCCCCGTTTTCAATCAGTCAGTGTCGGAGCCTAGACCTATGTTTTGCGAATCCGAGCGCTCTCTAACACGTGATCTCCCGTGGCGACCGTAAAGAAGCACTCTTTGACGACGATAAAGATCGCACGGGTTTTCTAAACCTCCTGGGCGACGTTGTTTCGCGGTTTCGATGGCAGTGCCATGCTTACTGCTTGACGGGCAATCATTACCACGACTGCCACCTCTCTAAACACACCTTTGCCACGTTTTCGCAATTGCGAAAACGTGATAAGCATCACCGCCGTAGAAGCGGTGGCCTACAGGTAATCTATTCGAAAGCCGGTCTTCCGTTGACATGAATCTACCTTGTCGGATATCGTCCCCGACGGAAGACAGGTTCAGGCCAGGGCGCTTCCTCCGGTAAGCCATTTGGAAACTCGCTACGGTGGCCCGGCACGGGCTCGTTGGCCGAATGTTTGACTCTGGGTTGCGCAACCCAAAAATGAAATTTCTATCATTTAGTCGCGGCAAGGGGAGTTTCACTTTTTATGAGCAAGACCGGCGATGTCTCCCACATCCTTCAGGCTGCCTTCGCCTTCTGGTCCTCGAAGGTCCTCTTGACCGCCGTCGAAATGGATCTCTTCAGCAAGCTCGGTGGCCGTAGCTTGACCACCGACGAGCTGGGCACCGAGCTCAATCTTCATCGGCGCGGCCGGGCTGACTTCTTCGATGCCTTGGTGTCGATGAAGTTCCTCGAGCGTGACGGCGACGGAGCACAGGCAAAGTACCGCAACACAGACGATGGCGCTGTGTACCTCGACCGCGCCAGCCCGCGCTACGTCGGCGGCATCCTGGAGATGCTCAACGTGCGCCTGTTTCGGTTCTGGCACGACCTGCCCGAAGCTCTTCGTACCGGCAAGCCTCAGAACGAGATTAAGCATGGACAGAAAGGTATGTTCGAGGAGCTATACTCGGATCTTCCTAGGTTGGAGCAATTCATGGGGGCGATGACCGGTCTGTCACGCATCAACTTCGAGGCGTTCGCCGAGAAGTTCGATTTCTCGAGGTTTGAGACCCTATGCGACGTGGGCGGCGCGACGGGCCTCCTGTCGATCGAGGTGGCTCGGCGCCAGCCCCACCTCCAGTGCACGTCCTTCGATTTGCCGCCGGTGGAGCCCATCGCGCGCAAGACGATTGCGGCCGCGGGCCTGAGCGACCGCATTTGCACGGCCTCGGGCGACTTCTTCAAAGATCCGCTTCCCAGAGCGGATCTGATCACGATGGGGATGATCCTCCACGACTGGGACTTGGAGAAGAAGATGCACCTGATCCGCTCTGCCTATGAGGCCCTACCACCGGGTGGCGCCCTGGTGGCGATCGAGGCGCTGATCGACGACGCGCGACGCGAGAACACCTTCGGCCTGCTCATGTCTTTGAACATGCTTATCGAGTTCGGTGATGCCTTCGATTTCACCGGCGCGGACTTTCGCTGCTGGTGCGGCGAGGTCGGTTTCCAGCGTTTTGAGATCCTCCCGCTCGCCGGTGCCTCGAGCGCGGCGGTGGCATATAAGTAGTATGGTCCATTTAAATTCGGCCTACTTGCTAATGGCATAACGTGATCGAACAGCACGCAAGATATTTTTGAAGTCATGCGGGTCGCTTTCCGCCGCCGATTCGGCTCGCCGGACGAGAGCCAGGTTTGGTGCCGGTGCGGCCGGCACGGGAATACTCGGTCTGTCCTGTCGTGCAGTAGGCTGCAATACCATCGAAAGGTCGTTGGCAGCGGCCACGCGCTCGCCCATATCAGGCGGGTGGGCACTGAGGAACCGGCGCGCAATGGTTTTGATGATCGAGGTGTGGTCGAAAACCAAATTTAGTTCCGTCACCTGGCCGCGAGCCACCCAGGGAGAAACGACAAACGCTGGCACCCGCACGCCGTAGCGATCAATGCCCGATACGACGGGCGCTGTAGGCGGCGGCACGTGATCGAAGAAGCCGCCGTGCTCGTCATATGTGATAATCAGCAGCGTCTTGTCCCAGCGCGGGCTATTAATCAACGCATTCACCACTCGCCCGATCAGATTTTGTCCCGCCGTGATGTTGGCGGGCGGCTGGTCGTCATTGTCGCCATCATCTGTAAGGTTGATGAAGTTGGGGTCGATAAATGATACCGCAGGCAACGTCCCCGCTGCCGCACGGGCGAAGAACCCATTCACCGGATCCAGGGCATCAACCACATGTTGAGTGTCATTCGTATAGCGCTCGAACATGCGCAGGAAGCAGTAACCGTGTTCGTAGTAACTCCACAAGACGCCCTGGGCACTGAGGTGGTCGAAGATAGTCTTGGTGGAGACCGGCACGAAATCGCTGCCTTCAGGATTGTCGAACTGCCAGCGGCCATTCGCATCGCGGTTGAGCCGCCCGGTCAAAGTGTAGAAACGGTTGGGGAAGGTCGGCCCCGGATGCGCGGCGAACCAGCGCTGACAGATCAGGAATTCGCGCGCCAGGGCGTCATAAACCGGCACCTGAGCGGCGTTGTGATATCCCATCACCTGACCGGGATCGACGTCCTCCGCTACTGCGCGAGGGGCATAATCAGCCACAAAACCATCCATTTTGCCGCCATTCACTTGATTCGCAACACATTCATGCTCGTGGCAAGGCCCGGGATAGAACACCGTGCCGGGAAGAGGACAGGAAAAATTATCGCGCCCCATGTAGCTGTTTTTCTCGCCACCATGCAACCCGTCAACAGCATTTCGTCCAGCGTGCTTACTCAAATAGCCCAGCATATGGTCGAACGACCGGTTCTCCATCATCAGCACTACAATGTGGTCTATGTTGCGTAGCAACCCAGGCTCGAGAGGAGGCTGCGGGTTTTCGGGGAAGGGTTCGAGCTGACCCAACGGCAGTATGTAATCGATCGTCACCGCCTGATTGTCGCTGGCGACGCTCAGCACGTGGAACTCGCCGCCCACCAGCCACGTGGTCACTGTCTTCCTAATAGCATCGCGGATTTTCTGTTTCCCGGTGTCCGAGTCTCTCTCTATCAGCGCGAGAAAAATCTTTTCGAATATCGTGTCTTCTATTGTGCCGGCAACCACACCGTCTGGCAGTCCGCTAGCGTCCACCGAGGCATCCGGGATGATGAATTCCCGGCTCAGTTTCTTCCGAAGCGCATCCTTGGCTTTTTCCAGCGGCACTCCCTGAGCATAAAACATCTTTCCTCTGAATTTCGCTCTCACATTTATTAAGTTGTTGACCGTTCCGGTTACCTCTGCACTCTTCACCGCGCCGTCCACCTCATCCATCCAGCCAAGCAGATCTACGGCGTTGCTACTGCGACCGAATTCCATCCTTACCTTGATATTGAGTCCGTCGAAGTCAACATTAGGGAAGTTGTTGATTATGACTTCCTCTCCCTGGGTCTCGAAATGGATGTACGCTTCAATCACTGGCACTGGTTGCGAAGGCATGACCGTCACCATAATCCGGTCAGTCTTCAGGTCATTAAAGTGATAGTCCGGGTTAAATGGGCCGGGCAGATCGATCTCAAGGTGGCCCATATCCTTTTTGTAAAATAGCTCCATTTTCGGCCTGTCGACCGGATCCTTCTTGTAGATTTCCAGGTTGCTGCTGCCGTAATGCTCCCCGTGGAGCCGGAGTTGGAAAAGCGGGGGATCGGGATCGTTGATAAATTCGTCGAATTTGCGCTGCAACAAATCCAGCGACCAAACTTTCCTGAGGACCCGGCCTGGCGGAACCGCGCCGATGAAGGCACGCAACGAAAGGGGGAACGACCATCGGGGAAACGGCAAATTCCGCTGTCGGACTATCGCTCGGATGCTTGCGGATTGTCCGGCCACGTTCAGAGCCTCGCGGACGCTTTTACTTATCATGAGGGTTCTCCCTTGACTGGGCAACGGGCTTACTGCAAAGCAATGAGCACGGGAATAAGCCCTTGGCCTTCCTTGAGAGGTTGGAGTGTTTTTCCGATTACGGCCCCAAACGACCGACCCGCATCGAGCGCCTTCATAGCGTGTCCAGGCGTTGGCGAGGTCGTCAGCAGATCGCCTATTTCAATCTCTGCATAGCTTGCATCCACCTTGCAATAAACCTTGCCAAGCAACGCGATCGGTTGCCGCTTTCCTTTGGAGGATTGCCTATCCAGCACTATGCCCGGCTTGTAACTGCCCGCGCCGGAAATCACACCCGCGACGCGCTTGTCGTAGGCTTGCCGGCTGGGAAAAAGGGCGCCGTCTTCACCCAGGATCATAACCGTTCCCGGTTCGACAGCTAAAGTAGTGCCGATACTAAAATCTTCGGCGCAGTCAGCGTTAGTCAGACGAATATCACCGGTTACCTCGACATCGCCCTCGAAAAAGCCTGCCAATCGTCCACCCTTGCCATGCACTCCTATTCCTCGTTCACTAAGCCCGTAAACAGCGCTTCCTCCCTGACGATGCTGGCCCATAACACCCGCACCGCCAACCGTGCTCTGGGTTTCGCCATAAACGCCCATCCAAGTCTTACTGCTGCCCCAAACCCCCGTCCCATCGCTCTGACCAAAGACCCCAGGGCCAGGATTGTTTTGTGGCTGTCCGCCGGGGTTAGGATTATGCACCTCGCTGAGGCCGACTACGGCGGCGTGCCCGGGCGCATACGTGACACCGCGCACCGCATTCCAAGCCTGGCTTTCACCGTACACGCCGGCACCACCGCCACTTGAAGCATTCAGACTGTTAACGCCTACAACTGGACCGTAGGGCTTAATTGAAGGTTGTCGGCCTTCTTGAAAGACCACGATGGAAGAGGCGCGATCATTCCATGGCAGACTTACTGCAGGAGTGTTTGTTCGGATGTCAATGAACTCTCCGCGGAAAAGAAAGTGCTCGTAGATTCTCGCCACGAGCGAATTTGGCACCTTGATAGAACTCAGAGTGTCATTACCAATGGAGATTTGACCTAGGGCGTTATCGTATTGCCCTATGGGCAGCTCCTGCGATCGTCCTTGGTAATTGGCATGTTCGTAGATAGTCACATTGGCCATTGTTCACCTCCTAAAAATGCTGACTGTTGTGGAAAATTGATTATCATGGAGCGGGTTGACTAGGCGTCTAAGTATTCCCGCATGACCGGTCTACTAGCCTCCTCAGTGGAGATTCACACTCGCTACCACAGAACACTTCAACAAAAGACGAAACCCTTCTCACGTCGGTCATTTTCTCTAAATTCGAAATCAATCACGTCAATGGCAGTCTGAAATTTCTGGTATGCAACCGAGATGCCAAATCTGTCAGGTAAAGCAACCGTTCGGAAGATAGGAGAATGTATGTGCGTGGTCTTGGACTCTAGTGCTTAAAAACAGCAGAAGTGTATCTTTCTACTCACTCGGTGTATACAAAAAGATTCGCGTGCGTTCTTGAACTCGCGGGCATCATGACCGCGTATCCTGAAAACCTTGGCACTCGAAGGTTAGGGTAAAGTTTAATACTAGATGGATAGTGTTGACATAACTACAAAAGAGGTTGCCCATTCGAAGGCAGTGATCAAGGGGCAAGATCTTTCCTGCGAGAACAAAACTCTTTATTCCCACTCTTCAACTCGTCGGGTAGGTGATCTTTGATAGCGCGTTCCGTTTTCAATCGGTCGGTGTCGGCGCCTCGACCGCAACCTGCCCGTTGCGAATCGAATATCCTGGCGCTCTCTACCAGGTGAGCTGCCGTGGCGACAGTCAAGAAGCAATCTTTGATGACGATCAAGTTCGTACGGGTTTTCTAAACGTCCTGGCTGACGTTGTTTCGCGGTTTCGATGGCAGCGGCGGACGTAGAAATAGATCTGCCTCGCGCCCACTGTTACTAGACCCCAGTCAAATAAGTCAACACTCGAGCACGACGCGAAAATCTTCCTGCGCAACAAAGTCTAGTCGTAGAAGTCTAACTCTTGAATCCCCTAAGTAATAAGTCAATACGAATGACCCCTCCGCGATGATTTCTCTCCCCTTGACGCCGATCGTACGTTTGGCCTAATTTACTCACAGCTCACTATTTTGGTTTCAAGTCGAAAAGGTAAAGGCCGCGGAAACTATTTTAGGGGCGACCGCCAACGCGAATGTCTACGGAGCCGTTGCGGAGTGATGGATACAAGAGCCCGAAGGCAATAGGGTGGACATCACCGAAGAAGGTTGGCCAATCTGAACGCGTTGCAGAGTCTCGTCGTAGGAAGTCACGAGCCTGGATGAGGAGGTTTTTATGACTGAGCAAGAATGGAGAGAGGCATTTGGACGGGTCGTTGTAGAAGGGGTGAAAAGCCCCGAATTCGACCGCTTTTTCTCAGTAAAATTTACCCGCGAACGAGCAAAGATTTCCTTGCTCCAACTCGGGCTTTTTATTAAGCATCGTCGCGACTGCTGGGCATTTGTCTCGGGTAATTGTCCCGAAATGTCGGTGAAGCAGCAGATCCTCGCCCACGAGTACGACGAGATCGTGAAGGACAGGTATTCAGACTTCGGTCATATGGAGCTCATTGTCCGCCAGGCGCGAACCCTGGGGCTGACGCCCGAGCAAGCCCTTAACGTTGAACCTTTGCCCTCAACCCGGGCGACTCTTTATGCATGGGGTTGGATGACCCGCGAACGTCCGTGGCTGGAGGGCCTCGCTGCTCTCATGGCGACAGAGTGGGGCAACGACGATCGTTTATTTGAGGACCTTGGCGGAGGAGTTTCGCGGCGGGAGGGTATCCGGTGGGTTGAAGATATGGGGTTGCAATGGGAGCAGATTCCCAATCTTTCGGCCCATGCGGAGGCGGATGAGGCGCACGGCGAGATGTTCGTGCCGGTACTCGCTGTATTTGGCAACGGAAATGAGCAAAAAATTTTGCAAGCGGCTCGCGAATCGATGGAGCTTTACCGAGTGTTCAGATTAGGGTTGGCACTTGCAATGGAGGCTATCTGATATGCGACAAAGTACCACGAGAGAGCAAGCGCTATTTGCCCTAGTGGCACTCTGTATCGCGACGGGGCTTTGCTGGGCGGCCAGCATCGGGTTTGCAGCCGAACAAAAGCCATTTTTCCAGGATAAAATAATCAGAATCGTTGTCGCTACGGTGCCAGGAGGTGGCTTCGATACCTATTCGCGCGCGATTGCCCGTCACTGGGGGAAACATATTCCCGGGAATCCTCGAGTCATAATCGAAAACATGCCCGGTGGTGGGATGATAATAGGTGCCAAGCATGTCTCGCAGTCGGCGCCTGACGGACTTACGATTGGCAATTTTATCTCCGATCTCGCCTTGGGCCAGTTAGTGGGCTTGCCAGGGATCGATTTCGATATGCGAAAGTTCGAGTGGGTCGGCGTTCCAGTCAAAGACAGCATTGTTTGCGCGCTAACCAAGGCAAGCGGCATCACCAGCATCGAGAAATGGAAAGCCTCGCCCTCACCAGTAAAGCTGGGGGGTACAGGACGGTTGGTGATCACCGACAATACCGCGTTGATTCTGAAGGAGGTTGTCGGCCTGCCGGTTCATTTGGTCTCCGGCTACAAAGGGACCGCGCCGATCCGACTGGCCGCGGAGAGCGGGGAGTTGGCGGGCGGCTGTTGGCAGTGGGAGTCAATCAAGGCAACCTGGCGGTCCGGCTTGCAGGCAGGCGAGGTTAATATTGTTTTGCAGATGACAGTGGCGCCATTACCAGAGCTTCCCAATGTTCCCCTAGCGCTTACCCTGGTTCGCAGCGCTGACGCGCGGAAGCTTATTACCGCGCCTCTTCACACAACGCCCGCGATCACTCGGCTGTATGCTCTGCCACCGGGCACGCCCAAGGAACGGGTGACATTGTTGCGGAGCTCTTTCATGGAGACTATGAAAGATCCGGAGTTTTTGGCCGAGGCGAACAAATCTAAGCTGGAGGTTGACCCCACTGGGGGCGAAGAGGTAGAAAAGGCCATCCACAGTCTTTTCCAATTGGAGCCTCCTCTGCTGGCCAAAATGAAGAAGATTCTACTGGGGAATTGATTCGCAGGGCGCTGTGTCTCGAAAAAAAAGTGGCGCCAGCGAGTCAACTGCAGTTTTGTTCAACTGTGTCGTTGACATTTAAATTCATCGCGGGATGGACAAAGTCCGGTGGTATCTTATTTGCCGCAATGGAATGGGTAATAGCCACAGCAGCTACGTCGTTAACGTCATGTTTTCTGACGTTGTCAACGTACTTTCCGTCAGCGCCGACGATTGGAATGTCGATCCGACGAGTTGGAGGTTCGTGATGCATAAGTTCCAACATTCGTCAGCGGATTTACCTAGTGGTCTTATTACAACAATGTTTACGGACATTGTAAGTTCGACAAAACTGAAAAACATGATGGAAGGCGAGACCGTTGCTCGTCGCGATGCTAAATTCAGATCGGCTATCAAAGAGCCTCATGACAAGGCGATACTCAGCTGCGTTCAGGATGCTGGCGGCCGCGAGGTAAAGCCGACTGGCGATGGTTATATTTGTACTTTTACGGATGCCGAGGAGGCAGTCCTCTGTGCACTCAAAATACAAGATAAACTGCGTCTGAATCCCATAGTCACCCCCCTCGGACCTCTGCAAATCCGTATTGGGCTCCACACCGGGATGGCGAGTGCGGTTCAGGGTGATTATATATCTTCCGCAATGGACAAAGCCGCATGTGTTCAGACGCAAGCCATGCCGGGTGACGTCTTCGTCTCTGAACAAACGCATGTTCTTGTCCGGCAACTTCGGGGTGTTACGTTCGAACTCGTCGGCGTATTTGAGTTGAAGGGACTGGCATCTGAGAATCTGTACAGAGTTCGGCGATTCAACAGCACCGCGCTTGATGAATCCCGGCTTCAGAACACATCTAAAGCCGAACTTCAGAATCCCTACGAGTTTGCGCTGACCGCCAATCCTCGAACATTCAAAGGCCGCGAACTGGAGACGCAGGAACTCATCGAGTCTATAGAGTCTGGTACACATACGGCAGTGTTCGGGCTGCAACGCATGGGAAAAACATCACTAATCGAAGAAGGGCTCAGAAGAGAGTTGGACGCGCTTCCAGAACTGAGCAGGACGATCCTTCCGATAAAAATCGATATTCAGAGGCTTGGGGGTACGCAGGTTACGTATAGAGACTTCGTGCACGCAATTATTGAGGCGATAGTCGAAAAGATTTCCGAGATGGGACTGGGTCGAAGTGTTCAGAATCTTAGAGCGCTAACTCGCGACATTTTTAATACCAGTCAGTACCAGCGCGGCGATCGGACAGAGTTTTTCTCTGTTTTCGCAAAAATATTGGGTGGGCTTACGGACGTCACCCGGCGCCGAATTATTCTGTTTCTCGATGAGTTCTCTGAAGTGAGGAGGGTTATAGAGCGAAATAAAATTGTACTTCAGAATAACCCGTCGCGGACAAGTAAACTTCTGCCGCATGACATGTACATCGACGTTCCATTTATACATCACCTTGGTTCCTTGCTCAAAGACCAGAACCTAAAGAAGCAAATCACGTTCATTGTCACGGTTAGGCCTTTCATAGCCGAGTACGATGAACGAGAAGAGCTGCAGCTCCTCAAGCTAATGAAACCGATCACGTTGTATCACCTGCAAGAAGCTGCAGCGAAAGAACTGATTACCGAACCGCTAAAGGGCCAAGTGACTTATGATCCTCGTGCTGTAGACTACCTGTATCGCTTAACGGTGGGTCACCCTTATTTGCTGCAGTTTATGCTGAAGCTGGTGATCGACAAGATAAACCGTGAACGGCGATCTCAGGTTAGACGCGAAGACATCAAGTCCGTTGAAGAGCGGATGACGTTGGAGGGTCCGGCGTTCGATGCTCAATTTGCGGTTCTAATTTCAGACTATAGTATAGATGAGGTTACCCACCCGAAAGAGGCGTTGCTCGGGAAAGGGTTACTTGCGCTGATTGCTCACCGAGGACAGGAGCAAGACGACAGTTGGGTATCCGCCAATGGGATTTTCGAAGCTTTGACACGTCACAAGGTTCCGATAGAAAAAACTGCTTCGCTGCTATCACAACTCACAAGGACGAAAATTTTGGAAGAAATGAATCTTGGTGGAGATCTACAATACCGGCTGTCCATTCCGTTGCTGCGCGAACGGTTCGTTCGACAGAATCTTTATTTCAAGTATATCCGGTAGATGCGCAGCATACGCTTCCGTTCGGTGGCTCGATCGATGGTCTACGGGGAATTGATATCTTCTCCCGGCCCAAGGCAACAATCGCGACCCTAGGAATCAAAGAACAAAGGCCTGGATGGGCTTCCGAAATGTCGTATTTGGGGACGCCAAGAGAGCTGGATTGGCGAGACGATTCTAATATCCAGCTAGCTTGTGTTCTGGAAGCTTCATGTGCTTCGGCAAGCTTCGCGCCTTGCGTTTTTTCGGGTGGAGTTGTTCTGCAACGATTGCAGACGCCGACACCGCATTGATGTAACGGAGTTGCTGATTGTCCCGCACGCAACGCAAGAGTAAGCCGCCCCGGCTCATATCGCCAAGGCCGATAAATTCCTCCGGGACGCGGAGGCGGTCGCCGAAAATAGGTCTTAGTATCTCCAGATACTTACCGGTTGCGAGGCTTCCCAAGAACACCAGCTCGCAATCGGATCCGACTTGATTTGCGAGCGCATTGCCGGAACGGCGAAGCGAGGAGCGATAAAGCGGGTTTTTCAAGTGAATTCGGCCGCGGCTGAAGCCCCGGAGTCTTGCCGCCCGGATCATCGTCCCGTGCGGGAGCAGCCCCTCCGTAGGGGTTATGATCCAAACACCGGCGCAAGTGGACGGTGGCTCAGCGAAAGCTTGCGCGTAGGCGAGCTTGCCCCGGAAATAGAGCGCGCTTAGAAAACTGAAAACTTCTCCTAACGGGGCGCCGGTGCTATGAAGGCGCCGCGACAGATCGGAGCGGCTGGTTTTCTTAAGCACCCATTGGGCGCGCAAGCCGTTGCAATTGGCCGGCGAAAGCAAAAATACCCGCTTCATGGGTGAACGGCTCGTGTGAAACTTTGTGAATCGAGCGTGTTCAGGACTTCTTCGCGCGTGACCCAACCCCGCCTCGCCATCGCAACCCCGAAAGGCAAGTGGCTCATGCCGCCGGTGGAATGAGCATCGGTGGAAACAATAAACTTTATCCCTCGCTGACGGGCGGCGCGAATCCATCGCGGCTCCAGATCCAGGCGACGGGGATCGCCGTTGATCTCGATGGCGCCTTTGGATTCGGCGAGCCCATCCAACACTTCTTCCATCCGGCAGGAAAAAGGCGGACGGGATTGCAGCAGCCTGCCGAGCGGGTGGCCCCAAATTTTAAAGATGGGTGATTTAATGGCGCGCAACAACCGCACCGTCATCTGATCGGAATCCATCTTATGACGCGCATGGATGCTCGCAATGACAATATCAAATTGCCCCAGCAGATAGTCGGGGTAATCGAGCGCTCCGTCGGCGAGAATGTCCGACTCGGTTCCTTTGAGAAGTGTGATTTTTACACTCTCCTGGACCCGAGCGATTTCGTCCCACTGCGCTCTTACGCGATCCACCCTGAGGCCGCGCGCATAATAAGCGCTCTGAGAGTGGTCGGTAATTGTGAGATAGGCCATGCCCATCGCTTCGGCGGCTCGGGCCATCTCCTCAATGCTGTTCCGGCCATCGGAATAAAGCGTATGGCAATGCGTCATTCCACGAATGTCGTCAAGCGATAGCAGCGTCGGCAAAGTGCCCGTCTTGGCGGCCTCGATCTCCCCCTCATCCTCGCGCATTTCCGGTGGGATATAGGGCAGTGCGAGCCGCCGATAGATTTCGGTCTCGGTTTCGACGCTGCTAATCTTGTTTTTGCGCCGCGTGCCGGTGCTTTCAGCAATCGTCTTGGTGCTGGCAATTTCTTCCAGTTTTGCGACGTGCTTGCGTGAGCCCGTCCGCTTATGAAGCGTTGCCGCAAAATGCTCGGGTTGCACAATCACCAGCTCTGTGCTGATTCCCCCTGCCAACCTGCCGAGGCAGCGGCCATCTTCGAGCTCTTCGGTGCGCGCCAGGGCCGGATATCGCAAAAATCGCTCGACCACGAGTTTGGGCTGGTTGCTCGCGGCAACTATGCAAATTCGCGATATCGTCTCTTTGCGCCGGCGCAGCGCTCCGGCAGGCTCCGCTTGGATCAGCTCCGGACAAACCCGTAGATGCGCGAGGATTCGTTCCGCCTCGGCGAGAGCAGCGTTCAGCAGCAGAAACCCATGCCTGGGTTTTTCTAACTTTTCAATATCGCTAAGGAGCTTCGCCTGCGACTTTACGCCGAAGCCTTTGACTTTGCTGACGAGTCCTTCTTCACAGGCTGATTTCAGTTCGGCGATGCTTTCAATGTGCAAGGTTTCGTTAAGAGCGATGATTTTTTTCAAGGTGAGGCCGGGGATCTCGCTCAGCTCCGCTGCCCCTATAGGCATTTCGTCGCGCAGCTGCTGCAGTATGCGGCACTCCCCGGTTGTGTGAATTTCCTCGATGACGGCTGACAAGCCGCTGCCGATGCCCGCGATTCCTCTCAACCGGTGCTCCTTCACCACCCGATCCAGATCCCCCTCAAAATTTTCCAGAGCAGCGGCGCCGCGCTCATAAGCCTGAGCCTTGAACGGATTCGCGCCTTTAATCTTGAGCAGGCTGGCGATAGCCCGCAAATCGGCGGCTATTTCGAACCTGTCCGTCATGGTATTTGTTTCGGCGATCCCGGGTTTCGGGGATAAGCCGCTAAAAATTAGCCCCGCGGTTATTGATAAGTTTATAACTAATCCATGTGATCTCAAGCAGCTTACGCTACCAATAACGCCTGAGTACCGAGTTCAACAATGCTTCGGCTTGACGAACTGCAAAATACTATTCTCTTTCTACGCGGGCAGGCCATCTATCCTTGGTTGGATCAAGATCGGGGCGTAAATCAAGAAAAAAAGCAAAAAGGCTGAGACCCATAGGCTGCCGGACAATGCAACGAGAAACGGAAGCCACTGAGCGAAAAAAATCGGAAGGATGCCGCGGATAAACGCGGCGAGGTTGATTAAAACAAACGCCAGCGCAATCAGCGGTGACGGTTTCAGAGGCCGGCCGGTATGGCCCAGAGAAACACGAGCCATCATCCCGAGCGTTAGAACGCCGATACCTCCCACGGTAAAGGCATGAACGGTGAATTGTGGCGGAATGACTGCGATCGCGGCGAACGCCTTCAAGCAAAACCCAGCCACCACCCACGCGTAGGCCGTATGAAGAACCCACAGCAGGGGAACTCGCCAAAAACGGTTTGTATACCAACCGATCAAGCGGATGCCGTTGGTGACCGCGGCCAGAGCGGCTAGCTCTCCTGCAATCATGGAATCGGGAAGCAGGAGTTCTGCTGTTAGAAACGCGAGTGCCGACGCAGGGCATGACCACTCGATCGATCGCCAGCGTTTCGAGGTAAAGCCTGAGAGCGCCCGCTCGGTAAAGAACGGAATGACTCTCCCTCCCATAATCACAATCACCAGGATCACAAGATTCAAACCCAGAAAAGTGCCGGCACGGGCGCTGTTCAGCGCGTAGCCATTCAACTCCAGGTGTACCAAAACGTTCGCCAGCGCCAATGCACCCAGAAGCGGAACAAAAATCAGATTCCGCCTTTGGTCGCTACCTAGTAAGGGGATCGAGAGAGCCATCATCAGGGCTGGAATAAAAGAAATGTCCACCACTGCGATCAGCGCCGGTGGCAACGCTTCCGGAAACAACGGCAGGAGTCGGGCAACGAACCAAAGCGCCGTCAGTCCCACCAGAGAGGCACCTGCGGCGGTTTGAATGTCGGTCCAGTTACGAACGGCAGTCAGCAAGAATCCGGCGATGACGGCGACGGTGTATCCGAAGATCATCTCATGACTGTGCCAGCCGATCCCGGCGTAATAGTTCTCAAACTCGCGACTTCCCACGAACGTGAGAACCCACTGCGCCATCAAAACCACGGCAAATATCGCCGCCAGCAAGAAAAACGGACGAAAACCAATCGCGAACAAAACAAAACCACGTGGCGCACTATTCTGGGCTTCGGGCTGCAAGATATCTCGTACTACTTTCAACGGGAATGAGATTCTTGCCCGTGAGCTTTGCATCCAGCTTTCCGAAAGGCAAACATAACAAAGCTACAGCGCCTCCGAAGGGCGTTCCCCCTGTCAATGGCTTTGGAAATCAGCGGAAAAAAATCCTTCGCGACGATCGGCGCCCGTTTATATCTTGGGCGCGTGTTACACGAAAGGGAACTACGTAGCGTCAGACCTGAGTATTGATTTATTCGCGCTCGTTCATTATTCAGACCTGTAAGAGCGCGCGCCGGAGGGATTGAACATGCCGATCTACGAATACCTGTGTCTCGATTGCAAGAAGCCCTTTTCGTTTCTCGTGGGGGTCGTTGCCGACTCGGGAGACCCGGAGTGCACGCGCTGCGGCGGAAAGAAACTGCGTAAGCTCATTTCTCGAGTGGCACGGGTGCGCTCCAAGGAATCGTCGCTCGAAGACCTCGCCGATCCGAGCAAGTTGGGCGACATGGATGATCCTAAAGCAATGGCCCGCTGGGCCAAAGAGATGGGAAGAAGCATGGCCGACGAAACCGGCGAAGAACTCCCCGAAGATTTCGACGAAATGATGGAAAACGGGCCGCGGGAAGACGGGTACGAGGAATAAGACCCATGTCGCCATCCGCGGTTTCTAAAAGAGCAAACTGTCCTCACGCCGAAGCTGTGAAAGACTTGCCGTTGCTCTTCGACAAAGTGCAGAATGAACGACTAGGAGAACGCGTTATCCTAACTGGACAACGTTCTATCGTCGTCCAGGTTTCACTTATTAAGGAGTCCACAATTGAGTAACCAAACAGCGACCGAGGGGTGAGACCTGGAGAGCGCGGGCACAGGAGCGCAAAGGTTGTTTTCAGGCCCTGCCGGCGGGCATTTCCACCTATGGAGAGGACGGGGTGGTGGC
>DATBLC010000174.1:0-34170 GCA_036555515.1 Binatia bacterium | reverse complement strand
CCCTGCCGGCGGGCATTTCCACCTATGGAGAGGACGGGGTGGTGGCCGGCAAGGCAGAGAACCATTGACCGCGATCGGAAGGGCTCGCCTCTCGGTCGCACACTAGCGACATAGTCTCTAAATAACGAACTCATTAGTAATGGTATGTCCAGAGTAAATAGAGGCCTGACTCTTTTTGAAGTCTCGGCAAAGGTTCCAGATGGATTTATTTATCACCAAAACTTTATTTCAGAGGCCGAAGAGCAGGAACTTATCCGGGAAATTCAGAAACTTCACCTTACGCCGTTTAAATATTATCAATTTATTGGGAAACGTCGAACAGCTAGTTTTGGCTGGCAGTACGAGTTTGGAACAAGTGAAATCACAAATGCTCCGGACGTGCCGGCATTTCTTTTACCGGTCCGGATACGCGCCGGAACCCTCTTCAGCATTGATCCGGACAGTTTAATTCAAACGTCTATCATTGAATATTCTACCGGATCCCCGATCGGTTGGCATCGGGATATCCAACATTTTGGTGTTGTGGTTGGCATTTCTCTTGGCGCAACATGCCGGATGAGGTTTCGAAAATATAACCACGCTCGATCGAAGAGCTTGAATCGTGACGAAATATTATCAATCGAACTACAACCGCGATCAATTTATTTGATGAGCGGAGCTTCGCGAGAGATCTGGCAGCATTCAATTCCGCCGGTGAAGGAGCTGCGCTACTCGATCATGCTAAGGACTTTACGCACGAAACCCTGATAGGGTTTGAGACGGAAACCCGAGCCAAAGGAGTGAAGTCCGCTTTTAGCAGCACAGAGATGCGAATCTTTGAGGCGACAACGCTTTTTTGATCACCCCGACCGCATCTTCAGCAGCGTGGAAATATCTATTTTTTCCTGATAGAGCCGCAGTTCTTTCTTGTTGCCTTCGGTGTCGTACGTCGCACTGGGTGTCTGTGCAGAGGTCGCCTTAACCAGAAAAGGCCACTTCCGCCGGCGCTCATTCCCAAACCGTATTGTTCCAATCGCCATCTTGAATAATGCCATCGGCCGTAATGAGCGGACAGCGGAGGTGCCGGGCCGTCGCGACGATGGCTCTGTTCGCCGGGTCACGGATCGCAACAAGCGATACCGACTCGAGTAAAAAGAAGGGACGTTGTGAGTGGCCATGAATTTTCGCTCGACCGGTTGCCGAATGGTGCCGCGCGAAAGTGCGAGGATGATGTCCGAAAACGGCGAGCGAGCATCTTGCGCCCCGGCATCGTTTACCCCAATACTGCTTTTATGATGACCGACTTTTACGAAGCCATGCTGGCGAGAGACTACCGGTTCGACGGTAAATTTTTCGTTGCGGTCAAGACCACGGGTGTTTACTGCCGGCCAATTTGTCCGGCGCGACCGAAGCGCAAAAACGTCGAGTTCTTCCCCGACGCCGCTTCGGCGGAATTGGCGGGATATCGACCATGTTTGAGATGCCGCCCCCAATGCGCTCCCTTGTCGCCAGCTTGGTGGGGCAAGAAGGCCGTCGTTCAGAGAGCGCTCAAGCTCATCGCCAGAAACGAGTTCCATCAAACAGACGAAGACCGGTTCGCCGAACGGTTGGGTCTGAGCGCGAGGCATTTGCGAAGACTCTTTAAAGAAGAAATCGGTCAGACACCCAAGCGAATCGCCGACAACAACCGGCTCAATCTCGCGAGCAAGCTGATTGTGGAGACCGAAATGCCGATCATGACCGTCGCGCGGACCGCCGGCTTTGCGTCCCTCAGGCGATTCAATGATGCTTTCCAAAGACGCTTTCGCCGCGCGCCTTCGCAATTAAGAAGGCTTCGCCCGAAGACCGATGGCAGAGATGGGATAGAGCTCAAGCTTTCCTTCAGGCCGCCTTACGATTGGCAGAGCCTGATCCGATTCTACCAATCTCATCCGATTCCAGGAGTGGAACGGGTTAGGGGCGATTGCTTCGAACGGCTTTTTCGCATCGGCAGCACGATCGGATTACTCGGCGTTCAAGCGATGGCCGGCGAACCTCAGCTAAAACTCAGGATCCTTACGGGAGACCTCAGGATTCTCTTCGAGGTGGTCAGTCGGGTTAGGAGAATGTTCGATTTGGACTCCGATCCCATCCTCATCGCGAATAGCTTCGCGCAGAGCTCGCTTCTCTCAAAGTTGTATGCTCGCTTTCCCGGCTTGCGGCTGCCGGGCGGATGGGATCCTTTTGAAACGGCCATCTGCTCGATATTGGGCCAACTGGTTTCGGCTGAACAGCGATGCGCTCTTGTCGGGCAGCTCGTGCGCGGCTACGGCGAGGAGATCGCTCATCCGATATCGGGAGAAAGGGCCTGTTTATTTCCCGGCGCGGATATCTTGGCCGAATGCGATCTGGACAAGGTCAAGACAACCCTCGCTCGCAAAGAGGCGATTCGAGAATTTAGCCGCCGGGTGCTGAGCGGGGCTATTTTACTTTCGGAAGCTCAAGATCCGCTGTTGTTTCGGAAGGCGCTTCTTGAGACGAAGGGCATCGGTCCCTGGTCGGCCGAGTATATAAGCCTTCGATCGATCGGCGACACGGATGCGTTTCCTCGGACGGATTTGATCCTCAAGCGCGTACTCGACCTTCATCCCGATTTTGATTTGCAAGCCATCAAACCTTGGAGATCGTATGCGGCGATCTATTTCTGGAAGGGATTCGCCGCAATACTTTCCAAGAGAAAAAGGAGCAACGAGCATGCCATTGTCTTACAAGGAGATGCCTTCGCCCGTCGGAAAACTCAAATTGGTGGCCAGCGCCAACGCGCTGGCAGCAGTTCTTTGGAAACAAGAATACGCCAACCGAGTAAAGCTCGCTACCGCGAAACTCGATCGGCGCCACCCGATCTTACTTGAGACCGAGCGACACCTCGGCGAGTATTTCACCGGCGCGATGCATTGTTAGTTGCGCGACTGTGCAACTGTTGCGGGATGGTCTATTTCCGGGCCGGCTCGGTGGAGAATTCTTCATAAATTTCTCGCCGGTGACCGATGGAGAAATCCTGATGACCCGCGCTTTGCAATCCACGTGAATGGCATTGACCCGAGCCGTGCATTCGATCACGCCTCGCGCGTTGTAGGAAAATCGAGAATCTACTGCCCGATCATGCCTTCTAACACGTTGACCCAATAAATCGAAAGGAAAGACGCCGAGTGCTTCCCCATTCTTTCGATACCACCAAATCAACTAAGAGTTCCCAAAACTCCCTTCCGCTTACCCCCGGTACGTCTTGAATCCCGTATCCTTATATATAGATGTCGTGCATGAATGCTGGTTGCCACGACAGTTGGGCTTTGATCTGTCCTTTTCATTTCGACATTTCGAGAATTCTCGAAACATGGAAGCGTTGGTGATGTGCTCGGCGCATGCGCTCACTCGTAGCGACTCTCAAATCCGACTGGAGAAAACGTTTCGGGAACGCCCCACCAGCGCTATATTATTATAAAAATCAAGCGCTCGGAGGATCGGTGGAACGGCAGAACTACCAGGCGACTGAAAACCAGCGTTGGGTTTTGAACGTTACGTGGAAGGGTTCGGTCGCGGCCCTGGTGGTTTATTCACTGCTGCCGTGGTTCGTTCGCCTGCCTGGCATTCCCGACGGCCAATCGTATACTCGGTTTCGGATAATCCTGTGGGTTATCGCTCTCGTCCAGGTCGGGGTGATTTTCTGGTGGGAGCGTGCACTCCGGAAGGAGAAAATTTCGACCGCTCTGCACGGTACCGCAATAGACCCGGTTGCGTATTATAAAGGGCGCAAAATCGCCGCTATTAGCTTGGCGCAATCTGTTGCGGCGTACGGTTTTGTTTTGGCCCTGGTCGGACACTATTTCTGGGACCAATATTTCCTCACTTTAATAAGCGCACTGCTCCTCATAAGACATTACCCGTCCGGAACCCTCCACTGATGAGCCCAAAACTACTGATAAAGGGCGAGGCAATGAAGGCGAAGCCACACCCCTAAACTATTATTAAGGAGTCCAAAATTAAGTAACCAAACAGCGACCGAGGGGTGAGACCTGGAGAGCGCGGGCACAGGAGCGCAAAGGTTGTTTTCAGGCCCTGCCGGCGGGCTTTTTCCACCTATGGAGAGGACGGGGTGGTGGCCGGTAATGCAGAGAACCATTGACCGCGATCGGAAGGGCTCGCCTCTCGGTCGCACATTAGCGACATAGTCTCCAAATAACGAACTCATTAGGAAATCTCTTGTTCGCGGGCTCTTCGAAAGAGTCGCGCAGTGGGGTGGAAAGCCGCCGATATTTTCTGCCAGATCTGTCAATATTCAGGTCCGATGTAGAACGCACTCCGGCCCGGCGAAGGTCTTCTCGTCGTCGCACTGAAGGGATTCGGCGATGAATTTTTCTTCCCGCTTTCTGATGTTCGTACTGTTGAGCAGCGATTCCTGCGCACGGGGGTGTTTCATTCTTTCAATGCTACCGGTTTGCGCTCTACCAGACTCTAAAACCAGCCGATGTTAGGTCGACGTTCGCGATCAGGTGCGCGAGCGGCGGGCCATAGGAGATAAAGATCAAAGCGATCGTCGCAACGAGCCACGGCGTCCAGGCGTCGAGCCACTCAGGAGTTTCGGCGGAATCCCGCACTGCTTCCGCTACCGGCATCTCGACCGGCGCGGTCGACTTCTGCGAACTGAATACGGTGCCGATCAAAATTGCGAAATGGAGCATGAGGCTCGCCCAGAGCAAGATCCCTCCGAAAGCCGCGACGACGAACCACGGCTGCCACTCAGCAGAAAGATAGGGCGCGGCCCCGAGCATCGTCCGGCGCGGCACGCCATAGCGCAAACCAAGAAAGTGATGGCTCGCCGAAAAGATCGTCATGCCAAGAACGAAACTCCACACTTGAACCCGAGCGCCGCGGGAGCTCCACAGCGCCTTTCCCGTCATATGGGGGACGAGCCAGTAGGTGATTCCGCTAAAGCTCAGGGCGACCGCTGCGCCGAGGGTCAGGTGAAAGTGGCCGACGATCCAGAGCGTGTTGTGTACCACGAGGTCCATGTTGTAGGAAGCGTTGATAATCCCGCCGACGCCGCCGAAGGCGAAGATCAGTATAGCCAGGGACTGCGCCGCGAACGACGGGTCTCTCCATGGGAGCGTCCAAATCCAGCCGAAGAGCCCTTTGCCGCCGCGCGCGCGCCCGCCCAGCTCGAGCGATGCGATGACGGTAAACGCGGTTAACAGGCTCGGAAAGGTGACCCCGTAGGTCAAGATCATGTGCAGCCCCTTCCATCCGGGCGCGATTCCCGGATCGGCGAACTGATGATGCAGACCGACCGGAATCGAAAGCACGAGAAAGAGCCAGAACGCGAGGCGCGCCAGAGGATCGCTGAAAAGTTTTCCGCCTGCCTGCCTGGGGAGCATGCCGTACCATGAGACATAGGCCGGCAGTAGCCAGAAGTAGACGATCGGATGGCCGGTGAACCAGAAGAGCGTACGGGCGAGCAACGGGTCGGTGCCCTTAACCCACCCGAGCGACCACGGGATGAGAAGGAAGAGCATTTCGGCCGCGATGCCGAGAGAAGCGATCAGCCACATCACCATCGTCAGGACCGAGCCGAAGGCGATGAATGGAGTGCGCGCACCCAGATGGGCCTTGCGCCACGCCGCCAGAGTGAAGAACAGGCCGACGGCTTCGATCCAAGAGCCGACGACGACGAGCGTGAGGCCGATGTAGAAAAAAGCGCCGGCCTGAAGCGGCGGATAAAAAGTGTAGAGCACCGTCGCCTGATCGAGCAGCAGAGGAATCGCGGTCATCACTAGGCCCGCCGCCATCACGACGAACCCCAGCACGTTTAGCGAGGGCACGCTGAGCTTCATTTTCAGGCTATGAACCGTGGTGAAGGTCAAAAATCCGGTGATGAAAAAAGTCGTGTAGACAAGCGCGTTCAAAACACCATGGAGGCTGAGCCCCTGATAATAGCTCTGGATTCCGGGCGCCAGTTTGCCGTAAAGATCGATCCCCGCGTGCTGCAGCGCCTGAAGCGGCCCGAACCAACTGCCAAGAAAAAGCGCGCCGAGGGCGATGCCGATGTGCCAGCCGGTCAGTTTTTCTTCGAGGTGAAAGCCGTTCTCTGCCATGACCGCTCCTCTACGAGCGCGGCGTCACGACGACTTTACCGAACATGAGGTGGTGTCCGATGCCGCAGTACTCGTGGCAAAGGAAACGGTACTCGCCGGGCTCGTCGAAGCGCGCGCTGATTTTGCTGACCTGTCCGGGTAGAACCATGACGTTGACATTGGTCCGCTCGATCATAAGACCGTGCAGCACATCGGGGCTGGTCAGGTAAAAGGTCACCGATGAGCCGGCCGGAACTTTGATCTCGCTCGGGACGAAGGCCCAGATTTGCACCCGCATGTAGGCGTCGTAACGGCCGGGGCCGCTCTCCATGACGCGCGGCTCGGCGAAGGGAGGATCAGCGGCGACGCGGCCGGGCTCGATGCGGGCTTCGTGGCCCGGCAGGCGAAATCCGTAAAAGACGCTCGCGCCGACGGCCAGGAGAAAAACGAGGAGCAGGATGCCGCTCGCCAGCATCCAGCCCTTTTCATAGGCATCGATTCGGAGGTTGCTCACTGCGTCGAGCCCCTCAAGAACAGCGTGAGATAAACGACGCCCCACAAAATCAAACTGATCGCGGCATAGATCAGCAAGATGGCGATGGTTCCGGAAGGCTTTGGATGCGGCTCTTCCATGCAACAAACTTCCGGCGCCAGGATAGTGCGAATCGATAGCGGACGTCAATAAAAAATGAGCACGAGATTAAGGTCTGAGTCCTGAGTTATGTGTCAACAACTCCCGCAATAAGGTCGATTGCTAACCTAAAGTTCTTACCGGATAACTTCGCCGCGCTGTTTCTCAACAAGTGAACCTCTTGGTCCTAGCGCAACCAAAGCAGCAATTGATATTTCACCACAGAGTTCGCAGAGTTCGGAGCATCTTTTTGATCAAGAATTCTTTTCTCCGCGTCCTCAGCACGTCGGCGTTGAGGTTTCTTCTTGATCGATGCCGCCAGAGTAACGACTGGAAAATTTGTGCCGCGTCTAACGCTGAAGCCGCAGATTCGTTACCGGGCCGGATTGTTTGCTCAACGACGGCGCATTTCGGTGCCGAAAATTCTTAGGCCCGGCAGCATTAGCCAACAAACCACCGTAAGTAGTCCGCCAACCGCGCAGCCGAAGAGCAGTGAGCCGGGGGCGCCGAGCAGAGCCGCCATGAAGCCAACTTCTGCGGCTCCCACTGCGTTGGCTCCTTGTGAGAACATGTTGAAGACGGCGAAAGCTCTACCGCGAACCTGGTCCGGAGTCAGCAGATGAAAGGTCGTCTGACGCATGACGGCCTGGAGGGCATTTGCCATACCCATGGCACCGAGAAGAAAGAGCGAGAGCCAAAAGCTGGTCGAAATCGCGAAAACGCCGACGGCGAGGGCATAGGCGAGAAATGACCAGAGGGCGAGCAAACCTTTGCTTTTCACGTCGCCGATCAAAAGCAGAAGGACGGTTCCGATAACCCCTCCCACTGCGGGCGCGGATGACAGCATGCCGAATCCGGCGGGGCCAACGAAGAGAATGTCTTTGGCGAAAACCGGCAAGAGGGGCCGGTAGTATCCGACGCCGATTACGATGAAATCCAACATCACCAACGTGAGAATGATGGGTTCGGAAAAAAGAAACCTGACACCGCCCAAGAAGCTCGCCAGGGAAAAGTTCTCCCGCACGGTCTTGTCGCTTACCGGAATGGCGAGCAGAAAAATCGAGACAGCCGCGGGAATGTAAAACACGGCGTTGATTAAATAGGCGTTGCCGGTGCTCATCCACGCGAGGCTTAAGCCGCCGAGCATCGGTCCAATGAAATGAGACCCTTGAGACACGCTGGAGTTTAGCGACACGGCGTTAGTAAGATGGGAGCGCGGCACAAGATAGGAGATCAGCGCCATGCGCGTCGGGTTGAGGACGATGTTGAGCGCCGAGGTGAGCGCCGTGGCGACCAGGATATGCCAGACCTGAATCAATTCAGTCAGCGTTAGAACTCCTAGGGTAACGGCGACAAACAGATTGCCGAAGGTGGTGATGAATAGCAATCTTTTCCGATCGATGAAATCCGCCAGTGTCCCGGCAAATAAGCCGAGGGCAAAAATCGGAATTCCCTGAGCAAGTCCCGTGAGACCAAGCTGGACCGCGGAGCCCGACAATTCGTAAACCTGATAGAGATTTTGGGCCAGGCGCATTTGTTGGGCAGTCGTGGCAAAAAGAGAAAGAAGGAAGAGCAAACTGTAATTGCGGTAACGCAGCGACGCCCACGGCGCGAGGGAAGCGCCCTGGTCACTATCATGGGATGGCTCGTCGGACATTCCAGAGTCGAGGCTAGGATCTATCCAAACAAATTTGGAATTTGAATTACCCCATCGAGAAAAGGATGGCTCGCGCAGAAACGCGTTTCGATAAACTCACCACCCTGGGTAATATCGAAGGGCAAAGCACGCCAAGTGACGGGCCGAGGGCGGTCATCCCGAGCGAATGCAAGGGATCCAAGCTAAGAAAGATTTCTCCCTTCGGTCGAAATGACAAAGCGCGTTTCTTTGCGCCTTTGCGTCTTGGCGCGATAAAATTTCTTGAAGTGGTTCTGTTAAGCATTTAAAAGGCCAGGATCTATTTACCGAGGATGCGCATGACTTCGTCGAGTAACTGTTTGATCGGCAGCTTTTTGGCGGCGGCGATGCGCTTGAGATCGTCGTATTCGGGGGTGGCTCGCTTGCGGCCGTCCGGCTGCTCAACGATCTTTACCGTAACGTCTCCATAGCGGGTTTTTATTTTTTTTGATTCGCGTTTAAGGATCGTCCGGCTCACGGGGTAAGAGCGAACGCCGATAGTGGACGTCTCTTGAAAAAGGATTTTTTCCACGTCGAGGCGGCGCAATGGCTCGCAGATGACGGTGAGCAAAGTTGCCGGGCGATTTTTTTTCATTTGAATAGGCGAAAGAAACACATCGCGCGCGCCCGCGGCGAAGAGACGATCCATGACGTGATCGTATAGCTGGGGGTTCATATCGTCGATATTGGTTTCGATAACCAGCATTTCTTCCCGCTGAGAGGACAAATTATAGGCGCCGAGCAGGAGGCAAAATAGATTCGGGCGCTCTGCAAAATCTCTTTGCCCGGCGCCGTAGCCGACTCTTTGGATCGTCATGGATGGATGAGGCCCGAAAGTTCTGCCCAACGCGCTCACGATGGCCGCGCCGGTGGGAGTTACGGTTTCATCGGCGGCATCAATTCCTTTGACAGGAAGTCCTCTCAGCAATTCGAGGGTTGCCGGCCCGGGAACCGGCAGCGGTCCATGGCGCGAGCGGGTAAGGCCGCGGCCCAACGGAACGGGCGAAAAGTGAAACGCTTCGATCCTTAACTCATGCGCGGCCACCGCCGCGCCGACTATGTCGACGATGGAGTCAGTGGCGCCGACTTCATGAAAGTGTACTTTGTCGACGGGAATCCCGTGGACCTTCGCTTCGGCTTCGGCGAGGCGAGCGAAAATCGTCAAGCTCGCGTCTTTGACGTCGGCATGGACCCGGCTTTGCTGGATCAGACGTCGAATTTGATTCCACGACCGGGGCGGCTCGTTTTGACCGCAGATCACGTGAAATCGGGTAGCGCGGATACCATGGACGGTTTTTTTAGAAGTCTTCAAACTGAAGCGGAGCACCGAGATTTTCTTAAGCTCGCTTTTCAGCTTGGCAAACGGCAATCCGGCATCGAGCAGCGCCGCGACGAACATGTCGCCGCTCACGCCGCCAATCAGGTCGCCATATGCGATTTTCACGGCTTGCCCCGGCGATGTATCGATGCCCGCGCGACTCTGATGTAGCTGAGGATAGCGAATAGAGGATGGAAGATCGCGAATCTCAATACTCTATCGTCGATCCTCGATCTCTTCACCATTCCTTGTGGACTTCCTTGCCGCTGGTCTCGATGCGAACGATTTCAGGCTTGAACGGTTTGCCTAGAAGGGTGTCGATGAGCCAGTTGATGACTAGCGGGCGGGCCCGCGGACTACGGATCGAATGTCTCTCGCCCTCAAAGACGTAGAGCAGTTTGGGCGCCGGAATCTCGCCCATGAGTTCGTAGACGAACTTCATGTCGCAATGCTCGTCGTCTTCGCCGGCGACGACCATGTAGGGGCAAGTTATCTTGGCGGTGATGCCCTTTAGAGAAAGCGTCTTGGCGAATTCGTCGAAGGCGGCCTCGTCGTCGTAACCTGCCATATACATGTAATTCATTTTAAAGGTCGGCGACGACATGTTGAAGATCGCGTATTGGCCGGGCTCCATGCACACGCCGCTCACGGCGCAGGCCTTGAAGCGCTTTTCCTCGGCCACCACGCGCGGCGCCCAGTACGACCCCATGCTGGAACCCATCACGCCGAGGCGGCCGGCATCGATCTCCGGCCGTTTGGCCAAGTAATCGCAGGCAAGCTTGCCCGCGTGGGCGTAATTAGCCGCGTTGCATGTAACACCGCCTTCACGCGTCTCACCCTGGCCCGGGCCATCGATGGCGAGAACTGCAAAACCGCGTTCAAGAAAGGGATCGCCGGTCGCCGGATTGTCCTCCTTCACGCCGTCCATGCCGGGGATGTACATGATGCAGGGAACCTTTTCGCCGGCTTTCATGTTCGGTGGTAGATGCAAAATCGCGTGGATTATTTTGCCTTCGTAGGGCAACTCGACACGCTCGATGGGCCGGCCGGCGTAGTGAATGAACTTGTCGTAACAAGCCCGCTTTCTTTCCTGCCAGTGAACACGTTGAGGGTTGCCGTCCTCGTAGATCGCCCACATGGCGTTGGTGTAGAAGCATGACGCGATGTAGTAATGGTCGCGGGCCTCGGGCAGATGGCCGGCGCTCTCCTCGGCGCGGCCTTGTTCTTCGCGCCGCGCCGCAGCCCGGGAAAATTCGCGCGGAATATCGACGAATTTCTGTATCCTCCGGCAAACTTCCTGTAGATCGCCCTGGACGCCGGGGCCGCAGTTGCGCAGAATCTTTCCCGTTCTGCCCTGGTCCCAATCGATGCCGCGGGTTTGAATCACCTGGTCAAGTATCCAGCGCTGCTCGCGCCAGCGGCGCATCTTGCGCTCGGTCTCGATTCGCATAAAACCTCCGTGAGTCGAGCCCTACGGCTCGACGGTTCAAAGTTCAATGTTCAACGTCAGCCCTACCACACTCCGCCAATCGAGACTCTGTCGCAATTCGAGATGTTGCGCTGCGCCAGACTGTATGAATACTCTTTAGGAGTCCTTCGTCGAAGCTCAGGGCGAACGGCTAAATGCTTGGTTTGTAATGTCATACATCCGTTAGTGGTGAGCCCAGTCGAACCATGAACGGAATTTTCACAGCGTGACAGCCACGGAAATTTTTCTCGTTGCAACAAAGTATCCAAGCGAAGAATCATTTCGGCTTGACCAAACGGTCGTCAATGAATTTTTTGAGATCCGCCGATTTGAGTTGCGGCGTCGATTCCAGCAGGCTATGGCGCACCGCCTCCAATCCTTCGATACCGGGATAGGGAGGGCTCGAAATCGCCGCGCCGTATTCCTTGTAGCCGCCTTCGAGAATGCGGTCGTCGGCGCGCATGTATTTGCGCAGCGTTCTTAGCGCCGCGCGACTGTCCTCCCGGTACGCCTTGGCACCATCAGTGAGCGCGGCCATGAACGCCCGGGCGATCTCGGGCTGGCTCTGCACAAAGGAACGGCGTGTGGCGATGCCCGAGAAAGTGAATTCCTTGCCGAGGTCGGGGATGTGCAGGAGCGGGCGATAACCCATATCGCGGGCTGCGGTGGAAGTCGGCGGCGATAAAATGCCCCCTTGTACGGCGCCGGCTTTCATGGCCGCAAGAATATCGGGAATTCCGCCAAGAGAAATCATCGCTACATCTTTCGGATTCAAGCCAAGGTGCTCCAGCGCAGCGCGCAGGGCCAAGTCGCTGGCCGAACCGATGCGGGTGATGCCGACTTTCTTGCCTTTCAAATCCGCCGGCCTGGCGATGTTGGCGTGGGTGATGAGAGAGAATACCATCTGATGGGTCGTGGTACCGATCCAGACAAAATCAGCGCCCTGGGCCCAGGCGGTCATCATCGGCGCCGGCGATAGGTGTCCGAATTGAATCTCACCGGCCAATAGCGCTTGCACTGCCGTGCTGCCGCCGCGAATGTATATCAGATTAGTTTCAAGGCCGTGCTTCTTAAAGTAACCGTCCTCGTGGCTCAGCCAGAGTGTTCCAATGCCGGCCGAGAGTGCGCTATAGGCGACCCGAACCGCAGTAAGCCGGTTTTGCGCCACGGATGGCGCGCTGAGAAGTGAGGCCAACAATGTGGCAAACAAAAGACCGAACAGCCGTAGTTTCTTGGAATTCATTGAGGGCGTCCCGAGGACAAATCCTTCTTTGCGCGGAGAGGCGAATCGCCAATGAAGAATCTCGCTGTCAGATTGGCGAAGACTGTAGTCAAAAACCGTGGCGATGGCAAATTGCTTACCCGGCGCCACGGCGCGCCTCGCTGGTTGATTCTCCAGAGCTTTTATGGTTAACAGTATTTGTAGTCTATCTTGCTGGGATTATTAGGGAAAATCGCGATGTTGTTCGATTTCGCTAATGTTTTGGTGTTTACCGCGCTGGGCCTCGGCTTTGTCGGCGTTAATCTGCTGATCGGTAAACTATTGCGCCCCTCGAATCCGCAGATTCGAAAATTATCGACCTATGAATGCGGCGAGCCCTCCACCGGCAGCGCGTGGGTGAACTTCAATATCCGATTCTATCTCGTCGCTCTGGTTTTTATCATCTTCGAGGTTGAAATTGCTTTTCTTTTTCCAGTGGCCGTCGTTTTTCGCGGCCTAGTGGAGAGCGGGGAGGGGTTGTTGGCTTTTGTTAAAGCATTTATCTTCGTTGGCACTCTATTTCTCGGTCTGGTTTACGCATGGGCCAAAGGCGATTTGGAGTGGGTGAAAAAGGTCAAGCTCTGATCTAATAAGAGGTCCGATAATTTGCCATGAAACCATTGATAAACTCGCTGCCAGAGAGTGTTTTCACGACCAAGGTCGACGACTTGCTCAACTGGGGCAGGGCGTCGTCGCAATGGTATATGTTGTTTGGCTTGGCTTGCTGCGCCATCGAACTGATGCAGACCGGCGGGCCGCGCGCCGATCTCGACCGCTTCGGTGCCGTGCCGCGCGCCACGCCGCGCCAGTCCGATCTGATGATCGTCGCCGGTACCTTGACCTATAAAATGGCCAAACGCACCAAGCTCCTTTACGATCAAATGCCGGACCCCAAATACGTTATCTCTATGGGCAGTTGCTCCAATTGCGGCGGCTTATTTCAACTGGCGTACTCGGTCTGCAAGGGCGTCGATAAGATCGTTCCCGTGGACGTTTACGTTCCGGGCTGCCCGCCGCGGCCAGAAGCGCTAACCGAGGGGCTGCTCAGAATTCAAGATAAAATGATGCACGAACGCTGGTTGGTCAAATCACCCGCTCGTCCCGCGAATCAAACAGCTGAAGCGTAGGGATGGAAGCGCAACAGATTTTCGCCCGTCTCGAGCAGCAGTTTCCCGGCAAAGTGCACGATTTCAAAGGGGATGTTGCCGAGCCATATTTGATCGTCGATGGCCCGGCTATCGTCGATGTTTGCCGGTTTCTGCGCGACGATGCGGCTCTGAAATTCGCAGTCCTATCGGATCTAACCGCGCTGGATTGGCCTAAAGAGGAAAAAATTCAGGTGGTTTACCACTTGTATTCATATACTGATAGACACCAGATCGTACTCAAAGTCGACTTGCCGCGGGATAATCCGACGCTCTCCACCGTCGAAGGCGTGTGGAAAGTGGCAAACTGGTTCGAGCGCGAGGTTTATGATCTTTTCGGCGTGATTTTCGAGGGCCATAGCGATCTTCGACGAATCATGTTGCCCGAAGACTGGGTCGGCTATCCGCTCCGCAAAGACTACGTGGAGCAGGAAGAGTACGACGGCATCAGCACGCAGCGGGCGCCGCTGGTCGAGAAGCTGCTGCGTTGAGTTAAAGCCATGAACGAGACCGCACAAGAGCAAAGCCAAGGTTTCTTCACCGATGAAATGACCATCAGCGTGGGGCCGCAGCACCCGAGCACCCACGGCGTGTTGCGATTCGTCGTCAAAACCGATGGGGAAGTGATCAGCGAGGCGATTCCGGACGTAGGCTATTTGCACCGTTCCATCGAAAAAATCGGCGAAAAGGTCACCTGGCATGGCTATGTGCCCTACACCGACCGCGCCGATTACTTGGCGGCGATGTTCGCGAACCAAGTATTTTGCCTGGCGGCGGAAAAGCTCGGCGGCATCGAGGTTACGCGCCGGGGCGAATTCTGCCGCGTGATCGCCTGCGAGCTGAACCGCATCGCGAGCCATTTGATTTCGGTGGGCACCTTTGGCCAGGACATCGGCGCCATGACGCCGTTTGTGCACGCCCTGCGCGAGCGCGAGACCATCAACAATCTGATGGAGGAAATTTGCGGCGCGCGGCTGACCTACAATTACATTCGCATCGGCGGCGTGGGTTACGATATCTTGCCGGAAACCTGCTCGCGCATCATTGAGTTTCTCGATCACTTCGAACCCATCGTCGATGAATTCAATCGCCTGCTCTCCCGCAACAAGATATTTATCGAGCGGCTCGCGGGCGTCGCAGTGGTCAGCAGGGAAGACGCGTTTTCCTACAATTTAGTCGGTCCAAATCTGCGCGGGTCCGGAATCAAGTGGGACATTCGCCGCGACATTCCCTATTCAGTTTATCCCGAGCTGGATTTCGAAGTTCCGCTGGGCACGGCGCAGGTGGGCGTGCTCGGCGATAGTTACGACCGGTACTGGGTGCGGATTCGCGAGATGCAAGAGAGTTGCAAGATCCTGCGCCAGTGTCTAAAAATGCTGCCCAAGGGGCCGGCCATCGCCAAAGTGCCGCGCAAGTTTCGACCGCCGGCCGGCGAATGCTACGCCAGGGTGGAAGCGCCGCGCGGCGACATGGGCTTCTATGTGGTCAGCGACGGCAGCGAGTATCCGTACCGGGTGCGAATCCGCACCGGCTCGTTTACCGCCATGGCCATCATCGACAAGCTCAGCAAAGGCATTATGGTCGCCGATTTGATCGCGCTCATCGGCAGTCTCGACGTTGATGCGCCGGAGATCGACCGCTAGTCATTAAAAAAAAGAACGCGTTCAAGAGTTCAACGTTCAAGGTTCAAAGTTAGGGATAATGCTTATGCGGTTCATAGACCATCGGAATCGGAATACGTTGAACATTGCACCTCGAACTTTGAACCCATAGGCCCAACGTTCACATGCAAGCGTATATCGACCAATTGATTCAACAGGGATACTTCTCCGGCGCGCCGAAGGAAGCCGTGTATGCGGCGGCCATGGTGCTTATCGCCCTCGTCGTTTTATCGGTTTTCGTGGCTCCCCTGGCGGGCGTCACCAGTTGGCTCGAGCGGCGGGTTTGGGCCCGGATGCAGTCCCGCGTCGGTCCCAATCGAGTCGGTCCGCAAGGCATTCTCCAGTGGCTCGCTGACGGCATCAAGAACCTATTGAAAGAAGATTTAATCCCCTCGGCGGCGGACGCCAAACTTTTTTCGCTCGCCCCCTACGTCGTGTTCATGGGCTTTCTCTGCACGTTCGTTGTCATTCCTTTTGGGAGCGAGCTCATCGTGGCCGATCTCAACATCGGCATTCTTTACATTCTGGCGGTCACCTCGCTCGTCGTGGTTGGAATTCTCATGGCCGGCTGGGCGTCGAACAACAAATGGTCTCTGCTCGGCGGTATGCGTTCCGCGGCACAAATCGTGAGCTATGAGATTCCGGCGGGTGTTGCCATCCTGACGATAGTTTTTCTCGGCGGTACGCTGAGCATGCAGGGTCTCATCAAGGCTCAAGGCTGGGGGCCGTGGGACTGGTTCTTGTTTCACAATCCCTTTACCTTCGCGGCTTTTTTCCTCTACTTTACCGCGGCACTGGCCGAGGGCAACCGCACGCCCTTCGACATTCCCGAAGCCGAATCAGAACTGGTCGCCGGCTACGTGACCGAGTACAGCGGCATGCGTTTTTTGTTTTTCTTTTTCGCGGAGTGGGGCAATTTATACGTGATCGGCGCCGTGGCAACGACGCTGTTTCTTGGCGGTTGGCAGGTGCCGCCCCTGGCGATTTTTGAGAGTAACCCGTTCCTGTTGGGCGTCGCGCAATTCACCACGTTTTTTCTCAAAGCTTATTTCTGGGTTTTCGTCGCCATGTGGGTCAGGGCGACGTTGCCCCGCGTGCGCGTCGACCAGCTCATGACGCTTTGTTGGAAATACATGGTGCCGCTGTCGTTTCTCTGTCTGATGGGAACCATCGGCTTCATGTTCGTGCCGAAGGATGTCCAGCGCATCGTCAGCGCGGCGATGTTCGGGCTCGGGGTCGCGCTGGTGATCATTTTCTTTCTTCGGGTCGGCTTTCAAATTCGCCATGCGAAGCCGGAACTCTATTTGAAACCGCATATTTGATAACTGAGGATTTATGAATGTTAAGAGTTACGTAAGGGATATCGTCGACACCATGAAGTCAACCTTCGAGGGGATGTCGATTACCTTTTCGCATCTGGTACGCAAGCCGATGACGATCCAGTATCCGGATAAGATTCCGGTGCCGATCCAGGAAACGCTGCCGCGCCGCTACCGCGGCATTCTCGAAGTCGATCTCGATATCTGCACCGGCTGCCTGGCCTGTGAACGAGATTGTCCGATCACCTGCATTACCATCGGCATCGAGATGGACAAGGAGACCAAACAGCGCAATTTTACCCATTTCGACATCGATGTCTGTAAGTGCATGTATTGCGGTTTGTGCTCCGAGGCTTGCCCCACGGGAGCGATCCGTCATTCCCAGGAGTTTGAAGGCGCGAGCTACAATCCGGCGGGTTTGGTGCGCCACTTCGCGCCGCAACCTCAGCCCTTGTATAAACCGAAAAAGGGCGGGGAAACGGAGCCAAAATTAATCACAAAGGTGGACATTGGGCAAAAATATCTGGATGAGTTCGCCACGCCCGATGGCGGAAGCGGGGCGGAGGAGAAATAACCGGCGCAAAAAAGGGCGTCCTTCCCCTTGATCCAGAACGGTTCTTCCGGTAAATGACCCGGAAGCCTTTCGATACTTTCGGGTTTCCACGACATATTTCCAAGGTAGCATGGATATATCCACGGTCGTTTTTTATCTGGTTGCGGTGATCACGGTGGCTTCCGCCGTGATTGTCGCCGTTTCCCACAATATAATTTACTCTGCGTTTTCCCTGCTCGGAACTTTCATGGGGGCGGCAGGGATTTACATCTTTCTCGGCGCCGACTTTGTCGCGGCGGTGCAAGTCCTAATTTACGTCGGCGGCATTCTCGTCTTGATACTCTTCGCCGTGATGCTGACTCATCGCATCACCGATGTCGCCATTACCAACCGCGCCGCCGGGCGGATTCCCGCGCTGATTATCGTCGGCGTGTTTTTTGCTTTGCTCGCGCAGACGATCAGGGAAACGCCCTGGGTCAAGGTCAAAGAGATCGCTTACCAGCCTACTACCGCAAAGATCGGCGATTTGTTTCTGGAGGATTATTTGCTGCCGTTTGAGCTTGCTTCCCTGGTGCTTCTGGCGGCCATGATCGGCGCCGTCGTATTGTCCCGCAAGGAGATCAAGGAATAACCATGATCCCCGGTTTTTCGCCCAACGAGCTGTCGTCCTACCTCATCATCGGCGCCATTCTTTTTTGTCTCGGGCTGTTTACGGTTTTGACCCGGCGTAACGCCATCAGCGTGCTCATGGGCGTGGAGTTGATTCTCAACAGCGCCAATATTAACTATGTCGCGTTCTCTCACTTCGGTAGCGGCAAGCTGGACGGGCAACTCTACGCCATATTCGTAATCATGCTTGCCGCCGCCGAAGCGGCGGTCGGCTTGGCCATCATCTTGGCGATTTTCCAAATCTTCCATACCATCGATGTAGAGGCCGCGGAGACGCTGAAAGAATAGTTCAAGGTTCAAGGGTTCAATGTTCAAGGTTGTAAATGGATAATCCGATACAAACCGACTACCTGCGCTGGATCGTCTTCCTGCCGTTGATCGGCGCAATCATCAATGGCCTATTGGGCGCGAAGATTCAGAAAGCCTGGGGCAAGGGCGCCATAGGCGTGATTGCTTGCGCTCCGGTGATCGTTGCCTTTGGCCTGTCGCTTGCCGCGTTCTTTGCGCTGACCTCATTGAATCCGGAACAGCGCTTTCTTATCGACAACCTCTTTCCCTGGATCTATCTCGGCTCGCTGAAAGCCGACATGGCCTTCCTGGTCGACCCCCTTTCGGCCGTGATGATCCTAGTCGTGACCGGCGTCGGCGGCTTGATTCACATCTACGCTACCGGCTACATGCATGAGGACAAAGCATTTTGGCGCTTCTTCGCCTATCTCAATCTGTTCATGGCGGCGATGCTCACCCTGGTTTTGGGCGACAACTTGCTGCTGCTGTTCGTCGGTTGGGAAGGCGTGGGGCTTTGCTCCTACGCCTTGATCGGCTTTTGGTATACCGACCACAGCAACGCCCGCGCCGGCAACAAAGCCTTCATTGTCAACCGCGTCGGCGACTTTGGTTTCGTCCTTGGCATGTTTTTGCTCTTCTGGTCCCTCGACGCGCAGGGTCACGGCACGTTGACGATCCGGGAGATGGTGAAATGGGCGCCGGCGATCAAAGACGCGATGATATGGGGCATGCCGGTTTTGACACTGGCAACCCTTTTTCTCTTCATCGGGGCCACCGGCAAGTCGGCTCAGATCCCGCTATTCGTCTGGCTGCCCGATGCCATGGCCGGGCCGACGCCGGTGAGCGCGCTGATCCACGCGGCGACGATGGTCACCGCCGGCGTCTATATGACCGCGCGCATGAACATCTTTTTCTCGATGGCTCCGGCTACTTTGAACCTAATCGCGATTGTCGGTGTCGCCACCGCTCTGGTGGCCGCCACCATTGCGCTGACGCAAAACGACATCAAGAAAGTGCTCGCCTATTCGACCGTGAGCCAGCTTGGCTATATGTTCATTGGCATCGGCGTCGGCGGGTATGCTGCGGCAATTTTCCATCTGATGACGCATGCCTTCTTCAAAGCTTGCCTGTTCCTCGGCGCCGGCAGCGTCATTCACGCGCTGCACCACGAGCAGGACATGCGCAAGATGGGCGGCCTCAAGCGATACATGCCGGTAACCTACATAACTTTCTTTATCTCGGTCCTCGCCATCGCCGGATTTCCGCCCTTTGCCGGCTTCTTTTCCAAAGACGAGATTCTCTGGCTGGCTTATTCGGGGCATCACGAGGTCATTTGGTTTCTGGCGTTGTGTGGCGCCGGGATGACGGCCTTCTATATGTTCCGCCAGCTTTTCATGGTTTTCTTCGGCGAATGCCGGGCCGATCATCACACTCGGGAGCACCTCCATGAGTCGCCCGGCGTGATGACCCTCCCGCTGGTCGTTTTGGCGGCCGGCGCCCTGGTCGCGGGCTGGATCGGATTGCCTGCCGTGTTCGGCGGCAGTCAATTCGCGCACTGGCTGGAGCCGGTGATTGCGCAGGGCGAGCACCATGGTTCTCATGCCGCGGAAATGGGCCTGATGGGGCTCTCCATCGCGGTTGCCGCCGCCGGCGTTATTCTTGCCTATTTGATGTATTATCGCGGCGCATTAGCGCCGGAGCCTTTTGTCAATCTAGCCGGAGGTTTCATCTACCGTTTGTTCGACCGCAAGTGGTACTTCGATGAGGTCTACCAGGTTATTTTCGTCAACGGCACGTTGCTCGCGGCGCGCATGAGCGCGCTGTTCGATCAATATATCGTCGACGGCGCCGTCAACGGTTCGGCGACCCTCACGCGCTTTACCTCCTGGCTCAACGGTTTGTTCGATAACTACATCATTGACGGCATCGTCAACGCCGTCGCCAACATCACGTTCTGGGCAGGCAACCGGTTTCGCAGAATTCAGACCGGCAATATCAACAGTTACCTGTATGGAATCCTGATTGCGATCGCCCTCGCCATCATCGTCAAGATGCGCTATTGGAGCTGATTTTTAGGGAGCCGCTGGAAGATGGAAAATATTCTCACGTACATGACTTTTATCCCTGTCGCCGGGGCTGTTCTCGTGTTGTTGCTGCCGGGCAATAATCACAACCTGATCCGATGGGTTTCCGCTCTGGTAACGGTGCCACCGCTGGCTCTGGCTTGCTGGCTGTTCGCCAACTTCGATTCGTCCAAGCCCGGTTTGCAATTCGTCGAAAAATACCAGTGGATCCCGGCCTACAACATCAGCTACTACATGGGCATAGATGGGCTGAGCATTTCCATGGTGCTGCTCACCGCGCTGTTGTGTTTCCTTTGCATCTTCGCTTCCTGGGGCATCGAAAAAGGGGTTAAGGGTTACTTCGCGCTGTTTCTCATGCTCGATGCCGGCATGATGGGCGTGTTCTGCGCGCTGGACTTTTTTCTCTTCTATATTTTCTGGGAAGTGATGCTGTTGCCGATGTACTTTCTCATCGGCATCTGGGGCGGGCCGCGGCGCGAATACGCGGCGATCAAGTTTTTTCTCTATACGCTATTCGGCAGCGTATTGATGCTGCTCGCCATTTTGGCGCTCTACTTCAGCAGCGAACCGAATACTTTCGACATGACCGTTTTGATCGCCCAAGCCGATAAATACGGCACAAAAACGTTGCCCATCTGGCCTTTCGATCACTGGGGTTGGGGCTTTCAGCATGTCATCTGGATGGCGCTGTTCATCGGCTTCGCCATCAAGATTCCCGCGTTTCCCTTTCATACCTGGCTGCCGGACGCCCACGTCGAGGCGCCCACCGCGGTCTCCGTCATTCTGGCCGGCGTGCTGCTCAAAATGGGCACCTATGGCATTCTCCGCATCAATTATCCAATGCTGCCTGTGGCCACGGCGGATTTAGCCTACTGGTTTCTCGGCGCGTTGGGCGCTTGGAACATCATCTACGGGGCGCTTTGCGCCATGGCGCAGACAGATTTGAAAAAGCTCGTGGCCTATTCCAGCGTGAGTCACATGGGCTACGTCATGCTCGGCATGGCGAGTTTTACGACCCAGGGAATCAACGGCGCCGTGCTGCAGATGTTCAATCACGGCACCATCACCGGCATGCTTTTCCTTCTGGTGGGCGTTATCTATGACCGCGCACACCACAGGGAGATCGATGGGTTCGGCGGTCTCGCCGCGATCATGCCGCTTTATACCGGTGTGACCGCTCTGGCCTTCTTTGCGTCGATGGGCCTACCCGGTCTCTCGGGATTCATCTCCGAAGTTCTGGTGTTGCTTGGAACCTGGCAGAAGTATCCGGTGCTAACGATCCTCGGCGCCAGCGGCGTGGTTTTAACCGCGGGTTATCTCCTTTGGACCATCCAGCGCGTCTATCTCGGTCCACCCAATGAAAAATACTTAACGCTGCCGGAAATCAATGGCCGGGAGATGTTTACGTTAGTGCCCTTGGGCGCCATCGTGATCATTGTCGGCATATACCCCAGTGTTGTGCTGGATTTGCTGCGCGCGTCTTTGGACCATATCAACCAGATCGTCTTGCCGCATTTGCACAGCTAAACCATGGATTTAAAAAACCTCGAAAGCCTAAATTTCTTCTGGCCGGAGCTTATCCTTTTCGGCACGATTCTCTTGATTAGCATGCTCGATCTGCTGATGCGTAATGGTCGCGCGCTGGCCTCGGTTGCCATTCTTGGGTGCGCGGCATCCCTCCTCGCCACCTTCGATCTCTATAGCGCCCAGCCCGGCTGGTTATTCTACCGGATGATCGTGCTCGACAACTTCGCTTTGTTTTTCAAAGTTTTCGCCCTGGCGGCTCTCATTCTCGCTATCTGGATCTCCCTTGGCAGCAAAGAGATCGATCAGGTTCACCAGGGCGAATATTACACTTTGCTTTTGACCTGCGGTCTGGGAATGATTTTCATGGCTTCGTCGAGCAATTTGCTGACCGCCTATCTGTCTTTGGAGCTGGTCAGTCTAACTTCATATGTTTTGACCGGGATTTTGCCCCACAGCCGCCGCTCCAGCGAAGCGGCGTTAAAGTATCTTATTTACGGCGGCGTTGCTTCCGGCACGATGATCTACGGCATGAGCTGGATTTTCGGCATGACGGGAAGTCTTGACTACGCCGCGATTCAAGGGGCGCTGGCGCAGAACCAAGCGAGCAAGATCGCCTTGTTCATGTCCTTTGTCTTCATCATGGCCGGCTTCGGTTACAAGATCGTCTTCGTGCCGTTTCACATGTGGTCGCCGGATGTCTACCAAGGCGCGCCGACGCCTTTCACGGCTTTTCTTTCGGTGGCATCCAATGCGGCCGGCATCGCCATCATGATCCGCTTTTTCTTTCCCGGCGTGTCGAGCATGGCAGCCGGCGGCGAATGGACCGCCGTAGCCGGGGTCGAGTGGCCCTATGTCTTGCTCTTCGTCAGCATGATCACCATGACCGTCGGCAATCTGAGCGCTTTGAATCAGAAAAATTTGAAGCGCATGCTGGCTTACTCCGGCATCGCCCACGCCGGCTACATGCTCATGGGGCTCGCGGTACTGACCAATGACGGTCTCCAGGCGATTCTTTTCTACGTCGTCGTCTATCTCATCATGAACCTTGGCGCGTTTCTCGTCGTAGTCATGATCGCCAACGCCACCGGCAACGAAGACATCGATAGTTACCGCGGTCTTGCTTGGCGCGGCGCCGTGGTACCCGCGGTCTGCCTCGCGGTATTCCTCTTTTCGTTGACAGGCCTGCCGCCATTTGCTGGTTTCATCGGAAAATTTTTTCTTTTTGCGGCCGTGCTCAAAGCCGGCGGCCTGTTGTTTGTCATTCTCGCCCTTGTGGCGGTCGCCAATAGCGTCGTGTCGCTCTATTACTACGCGAAAGTCGTCAAAGTGATGTTCCTGGATACCCCGGAACCGAGCGACAAAGCCGTTGCCGTTGACGGCGGCAATATCACTCTGCTCCTACCGTTGACGGTGCTCACGGTGGTTTTCGGAGTGTACTTTTACCCCCTGACCCACTATGCCAGCGAGTCCCTCCGCTTCTTCATAAAATAGCGTGTGCTGCGGGAGGCGTCCGCCTGGATTCTTCTCGTTTCGGCTGTGCCGATATCTTCTCTCCGCCCAGGCTGTTCGTCGCTCATGTGTTGCCGCGGCGCATTTGTGGCCCGATGTCGGCAAGTGGCACGATGTGGCACACTACTCCGTTGTAAGCCATTCCTTATCCTATAGTTCCCCTCGCCAGCTCCGATCTTTCCCTTAGAAGAGAGTCGTAACCTGAGGACTTGAAATTCAGGTGATGCAATCTAGGGGGTGCCTTATGATGAAATTGAGAATAGCCGTGGCCGTATTGGCCCTGGTTTTCTTTGGGGTAGCAGGTAATGCGGCAGCGCAAACTCCGGGACAACAGGTGCAGGAGACTATTCAGCGGGTTACAGCTATCGTTGGTTCATCCACCGGCGGTGAGTCCGAGCGGCGCGACGCAGTAAAGCGCCTGCTGTCGCCCTGCTTCGATTGGAACGAAATGGCCAGGCAGACCCTCGGCAAGAATTGGCCCAGCGCGCCTGCCAAACAAGATGAGTTTGTCGTCACGTTTACCGAGTTCGTGGGGAACGCCTACATTGGACAAATCGGGTCGTACAAGGACGAGAAAATTATTTACTTGGGAGAGCGGCGGGAAAGTAACCGCGCCCAGGTCGATACGAAGGTCGTGCCCGCGAAAGGCGACCCGCTGTTGGTTAACTATAAGCTGCATCAGGTGGACGGAGAGTGGAAAATCTTCGATGTCGTTATTGCAGACATCAGCCTCGTGCAAAACTATCGCTCTCAGTTTAATAGAATATTGGCAAGAAGCTCGTTCGACGATCTGCTAAGGCAGCTAAGAGAGAAAGAATCGAAAGACAGGGGGTAAGTCTCGGCGAACCGCGCGAAGCTGACTGATTTTTAGACCTACAGAGGCACCGAACGCTGGAATAAGCACCTTTTCCCGCAGCATCCTGTTGAGAATCGCGAGAGCCACTAACAGAAACCAAAATGCAACAGTTTTCGAAAGTGTGTTGACGCTCACGACAACCGTTAGACGTTTAGTTTCCACGCGCCCGCGACGTTCAAAGTACCTGCCACTTCACAAAGACTGCTACTGCAGCGGGCAGGAGGAAAATCAATAGAAATATAGGCAGCTCTTCCTAAAACGAGTAGCCAGCCTGCGAGATTCCGGCCCACATATTGGCAGCAGCCGCAACAAATCAAATAGGAACAAAAGACGCGGTCGCTATGGTCATGGAAGACGCGCTGGAGCTCGCAACGATCTTCGCAATTCCAAGGCAAACCGCCCAAAGCAGAAAACCTGCAAGGATAATGATCAAAGTGCGCATTGCAGTTCCTTCAACGGGAAGAAAAACACTCCTGAGCTTACTGGTTCTGGTGACTCAAATGTCGGAGAAATTTTCGCAGCAATTCCGACGCTTCCAATGGCGAGCTTTGATACCTGTGGTACTCGATTCCGTCCAAATCGCTTGGTATCTCGAGGTCGCCGCGCACCAGCAGAAGAACCCTCGATCGCCCCAGGCGCCCCCAGAACCAACCGACCTCGACCCAAACGTTCTGGCGGGCTCTCCGTCTCTGCTCATCGGGTCGGATTGCGGCGTAACCAAGATCATCAGGGGTGGCGAGTGCAATGGCGGCATCAGCTTGAGTCGCGAGGGCTTCGAACTTCTCTGGTAGCGTCTGACCCGCACTGAACTCCTGTGCCATAACTAAGGGGTGGGCAAGCTGCTCTGTCTGGAACCAGTCCTTGAGCAAGAGCCTATCCACGGCATGCCCATGAATCAGCAGTATCCGCGAGGGTTCATCCTCGCCCAATGCCGTAAGTACATGCGAAACCATGTCTGGGACCCAGGGATTATTGAGATGCGCGAGATTGTCCATTTGAGACGCGGCCACCGAAGGGAGAAGGCTCGTTAGAAGTTTAGCGCTGGCTCCGCCGAAGGCGCCGATGGGCACGAGCCGTTTCTTGGCCAGCTTCACCTCAAGTCCAAGCTGATATGTACCATCCCCCCCACCAATCGTGATCAATGCGTCAACCTCGGCAATATAACGCTGTCTAATGTGTTGACTAATAACGTCGTCGGTCGGGAGATATGTGAAAATTTTCGAGGAACGCTCGTACTGGGAGGCAAACGGCATTTTCTCTCTCGCTGGGCTGATCACGCGAATAGAACCCCTGCGAGAGTCCATGTTGTGCTGGGCAACGCTCAGGTACCCGCCGACAACGTAGCGCCCCACGGTGGAAGCTGAATCGTCTCCGACAACGATCTGCATCTCTCTGATGGCCAGCGCAGTTCCCAGCGCCTCACACGCTCGGGCAAACGCGTCGCGGTCGCCGCGAAGCGACCACACCTCTCGATCCTCTTCCCGCCAGCTTCCCGTAATGCCGATTCCCATATAGGTTGGTCCCTTCAGTCAACGTATAGCGTTTTATCCCCAAAGCCTCGAGGCAATCAAGTCGCAAAAGGATCACTGAAGTCTGATGAGAGTGTGTCAAAATGATTCCCATTGACCGCGAAGGGTTCTCGCACTGCTGGTTTAGTACGGTCGCTGTTCGGCTAAGCTCGCGACGGGCGCTTCGACCCGGGGCGCGACAGCCTGACTCATTTCCTCGTTGACGCATACTTTGGTTTGCACTAGGTTCGGTCTGCGTGAACGATCAGCTCTCAAAGGAGATCCGCCCTATGGAAAAACCAATGAGCATGACGGGCCGGTTCGTCGCGATCGCTCTGCTTTCAGTTTTGTCGATCGTAGCTTGGGCTGTGACAAGGATTACGTTCGCCGCGGAGCGATCCGGTAAACCGATGCCCGTGCGCTTGGGTATCGTCTCTCGAAGCACCTTGGATATGCCCTTTTTCGTAGCGAGGGACCGGGGCTTTTTCCGCGAGGAGGGTTTGGAACCAGAGCTGGTACTGATGCGGGCAAGCTTAACCCCGCAAGCGTTGTTAGGCGGCAGCATCGACTTTGGCACGGCGACCGGCACCGCAGTCAGCGCCGCCGTAAGCGGCGCCGAAGTAAGGGTTGTGTTCGCCATGAGCGACACGCCATCATTTGATTTGATCGTCAATCCGAGCATCACCAGCATCCAACAGTTGCGCGGCAAGAAAATCGGCGTAGCCGGGATCGGCGGTCTAACGGACATTCTAATGCGCCAGCTCCTGATCGCGTATCAAATTCCTCCCGAACAAGTCACATTCCTGGCACTCGGCGCGAGCGACGTGACCTATATCTCCCTAAAGGCCGGCGTCATCGATGGCACGATGCTCCAGATCCCGCAGACCTTTATGGCGCAAGATGACGGATTTCGAAAGATCGCCTCAGGCGCAGACGTCTACCGGGTCGTGCAGGGTGGCTTGACAACGACCAAGGCGACCACATCCGCGCGTGCCGACCTAGTGACCAAGATGATTCGCGCGACGCTTCGGGCGATGCGGCTGATTAAGAATGACAAGAGATACGCGCTTGAGTTTATGAAAGGACCCTACCTCGATCTCGGCAAGGAGCGCGAGCGGTTTATCGAACGCGCTTACGAAGCAGCTGTATCGGGATACCTATTATCCGGGGTAGTCGAGGAAAAGCTGCAGCGGGAGATGATCAATGTCGCCGCCCAACGCCTCAAACCTCCGCCGGTGGTAGCGCCGGATCGAGTCTTCGACTTCAGTTTTGCGCGCAAGGCGGGCGAAGCCCTGCGGTAAAGGCTACGGCGGGCGAAGCGGCAACTAAAAAACAAACTTAACCACAAAGAACAAATTGGATCGTTGGCCGCACAGACCCGCGGGTCCAATCAAGTCGTGGTCAGCTTTTTCCGCACTGGCGGCGCCACTCCTAGCTTAGCTAAGCTAGGTCATCGGTATCATTACATGCTTTTGATAGGGCGGGCGTTCGCACAGCGCCTTGTACCATGCGGACAAATACTTGAAATTGGGCCGCTCGATTGGCAGGTTAAACCAGCGGTAGGCCCATACTCCGGCCGGAATATCGCCGATGGTAAAAGCGTCGCCGCCCAGATAAGGGTTTCGTGCCAGTTGGTTATCGACCATTTGCCACGCCGCGATGGATTTTTCCAGCGCGCTCTTTACGGCGTTCAGGTCGCGCTTGTCTTCCGGGGTGCGGATAAGATTCCAGAACAGTGGCACAATAGATGGGTTGAGCACCGACAGTTGCCAGTCCATCCAGCGGTTGGCGCCAGCCCTACTTTCGGGCGTCGCTGGCAGCAACCGACCTTGGCCGTATTTTTCGTTCAGGTAACGCATGATGCTATTTGATTCCCAAAGGATGAAATCGCCGTCCTGGATGGTTGGCACGAGCCCGTTGGGGTTCATATCCAAATAGGGTTTGTCCTTGTTACCGCCGAATTTGCCGCCCATATCGAACCGCTCAAAATCGAGCCCTAGCTCGGCCAGACACCAGAGCACCTTTTGTACATTGGAAGAGTCGGTCCTGCCCCATATTTTTATCATGAGATCCTCCCCGTTCTCGGATTACCGATCAGGTTCGCTTTTATCATTCTTTGATTTCCAAAGGTAGGCCTCAGAGGGGACTCCGTCGCGCAGTTGGTTCCTCCAGGCTCACCTTTCAGCGACGTTGTCTCGTAATGATTCTTTGAACCCGCATTCCGCAGTTAGACTGAGGAGACGGCAAGCGAGGCGGAACCCTGGGAGCAGCGAAGGCGTCCAACTGTAAAATTTCAAAGTCATTTTGCGCTTTCACGCTTCGTTGCTATGAGCTTTAATGTTCCGTCGAAGCATCGCTGCTCGATGTCTGCTCAGAGGTTGCGCCTCGCGCTTCCTGTCGAGCGCAACTGCGGAATCCGGGGTTGAAACCGCATGGTTGGCTATCTTCGCTTTAGGAATCCGGGATTGTCCGGACTAGGCACTATCGTTTTGGCATTTTATTTGTTATGAAAGGGACATTTTTGAAAGGGATCTCCCTATGTATTTGCGCTGGCTCGGATTTATTGCTGTTTTGGCGAATTATTTCGCCCTGAGCGGGGCGGCTCAGGCCCAATCCGTGGCGGAAGGTAAGAGTCTTTACGCGAGTTACTGTGCGAGTTGTCACGGAGACCAAGGGAAGGGGGATGGTGTCGCTGCCCGTTCCCTGCCGGTCAAACCCGCCGATCACACCAATGGAGCCGTGATGAATCAGTTTTCGAATAAATTCTTGACGGACATCATTACCAAGGGCGGCAGCGCGGTGAGCAAGTCGGCTTTTATGCCAGCATGGGGCAGTTCCCTGAGCAACAAACAGGTTTCCGATCTCATCGCCTACCTGAGGAGCATTGCCAACCCGCCCTATAATAATAAGGACGAAAAAACCGGCGGAAAATAGATTTTTTTCTCTCTCCCCCCTTGACGAATGGCTAAGGGGGATTAAATTCTGCGCATCCAACCTGCCGCTAGGGCATGTAAATCTACGTTCTATTTCAGGGAGGGTCATATGGCAGTAAAGTTTCGTCCCCTACATGATAGGGTGATCGTGAAGCGCATCCAGGAAGAGGCAAAGACCGCCGGGGGAATCATTATTCCCGACACCGCCAAAGAAAAGCCCCAGGAGGGTAAGGTCGTCGCGGTGGGACCCGGCAAACACGAGGATGGGAAAATCATCCCGTTGGGCGTGAAAGCGGGAGACAAGATCCTCTTTGGAAAGTATTCGGGAACGGAAATCAAGCTTGACGGCGAGGAACATCTGATCATGCGGGAAGATGACATCCTCGGGGTCATTGAATAAGGAAGGAAGGAAGAGAAACATGGCAGCAAAAGACATACGTTTTAGCGAAGAGGCGCGCGGCAGAGTCTTGCGCGGAGTTAACTTATTGGCCGATGCAGTGACGGTTACCTTGGGCCCCAAGGGTCGCAATGTCTGTTTGGAGAAGTCGTGGGGCGCGCCAACCGTAACCAAAGACGGCGTCACGGTGGCCAAAGAAATCCAACTCGAAGATAAATTCGAGAACATGGGCGCGCAGATGGTCAAGGAGGTCGCGAGCAAGACCTCGGACGTCGCCGGTGACGGCACCACCACCGCGACGGTTTTATCCCGCGCGATTTTTAGCGAAGGTTTGAAGCTTGTCGCCGCCGGCCATGACCCGATGAGCCTCAAGCGGGGAATTGATAAGGCGGTGGCGAAAGTGGTGGACGAGCTTAAGGCGATGTCCAAACCCACCCGAGACCGGGCCGAGATCGCCCAGGTCGGAACTATCTCTGCGAATAACGACAAGACCATCGGCGCGATTCTCGCCGAAGCGATGGACAAAGTGGGCAAAGAGGGCGTCATTACGGTGGAGGAGGCGAAGGGGCTCGAGACCACCCTCGATCTGGTTGAAGGCATGCGCTTCGATCGCGGTTATCTCTCTCCGTACTTCGTCACGGATGCCGAACGCATGGAGTGCGTTTACGAAGACGCTTATATTCTGAACCATGAGAAGAAAATTTCCAGTATGAAAGATCTGCTGCCGGTTCTCGAGGCGGTCGCGAAAACCGGTAAGCCGTTGCTGATTATCGCCGAGGAAGTAGAAGGCGAAGCGCTGGCGACGTTGGTTGTCAATAAGATTCGCGGCACGCTGAAGGTCGTCGCCGTGAAGGCTCCTGGCTTCGGCGACCGTCGTAAGGCGATGTTAGAAGACATCGCCATTTTGACCGACGGCAAGATGATCGCCGAGGAACTGGGGATCAAGTTGGAAAACGTGACAATTAAGGATCTTGGCCGCGCCAAAAGGGTTATCATTGATAAGGACAACACCACTGTCGTCGAAGGCGCTGGTAAGAAATCGGCCATCGAGGGCAGGATCACCCAGATCCGCGCGCAAATCGACGAGACCACATCGGATTACGACCGAGAAAAGCTGCAAGAGCGATTGGCCAAGCTCGCCGGCGGGGTCGCCGTGGTGAAAGTCGGCGCGGCGACGGAAGTCGAAATGAAAGAGAAAAAGGCCCGCGTCGAAGACGCACTCCACGCGACACGCGCCGCCGTGGAAGAGGGTATCGTGCCGGGTGGCGGTGTCGCGCTGGTTCGGGCTTCCGCCGCGCTGCCCAATCTGCGGGTATCGGAAGATGAAAAAGTCGGCGTGCGGGTAGTGCAAAAGGCGCTTGAAGAACCGCTGCGCTGGATCGCGGATAACGCCGGGGCCGATGGTTCGGTTGTTCTGGACAAGGTCAAAAACGGCAAGGGCGCCTTCGGTTTCAATGCCGCGACCGAAGAATTCGAAGATCTGGTAAAGGCCGGTATCGTTGACCCGACCAAGGTCGTGCGCATAGCGCTGCAAAATGCGGCGTCCGTCGCTGGAATGATGATCACCACGGAAGCGATGATCGCAGAGAAGCCGGAGAAGAAAAAAGATATGCCGGCGATGCCGCACGATCACGACGATTTCTAGAACCCTCGATACGCGACGCGACAGTGAAAAAGGCGCCTGATTGCTCAGGCGCCTTTTTTGTGTGTGCGCCAAGTTTCGGATTCGTTTTTCCTTCGCGCCTTTGTGTCCCTTCGGCTTCGCTCAGGACATGCTTTGCGCGATATATTCCGATTCTTTTGGTTGCGGCGTAGCCGCGCTGGGCTCTTTGTGGTTAAATCTCTGTAGGAATTAAAAAAGGGAGGCGCTTCGCGCCTCCCTTTTTTGCACCGTGGTATTCGCCCGGTTAGTTCACGTTGATGGCGATCTGCTTCGGTTTCGCCTCATCGGCCTTTGGCACGTGGATTTCCAGTATGCCATCCCGATAAGTGGCTTTGATTCCGTCGCTCTTGACGGTCTGCGGCAGGTAAAAGGAGCGAACGAATTTGCCGCTAGCGCGCTCGACGCGATGATATTCTACTCCATTGGCGGGCTCGTCGAATTTGCGCTCGCCACTGAGGCTTAAGGTGCCGTCTTTGACCTCGAGATTAAATTCCTCCTTTTTCATCCCCGGAAGCTCTGCGCGAATTAAATACGCTTCCTTGCTTTCCAAAATATCCACCGGAGGCACCCAAACGGCCGTAGCATTGTGATTGATTCGAGCCCGGCCGAAAGTGTCGTCGAACAATTCGTTTATGCGGGACTGAATTCGATTTAACCCTTCAAAAGGTTCCCATCTCACCAATTCCATAAATTGCCCTCCTTCTGTATTTGTTCGTGACACAAAAAAGCTAAGCACCGCCTTCCCGTCTGTCAAGGTCAAATGCCGGTCTTGTAAAGGCCATACACGGCCTTGACAAGATACGGAGCGTGGCTAACTTGTAGGGCGATGAATCGCACTGTTAAAAAACAGGAGGTACACGATCATGGCGGAATGGAATCCGTTTCAGGACATGGAAGCGCTTCGGCGAGAAATCGACCGCGCCATCGAGGGTTTTCGCCTTGGCGAAAGCCCATCTCAACGAGTCGCTTTTCTTCCCGGGCAAGGGCCGAGAAGATATCCGTTAATTAACTTACTCGAGGACAAAGAGAACCTTTACATCGAAGCTTTGACGCCGGGCGTCGAACCTCAATCCCTGAACGTGACGGTGCTGCAAAACCGTCTGACATTATCCGGCGAGAAAACTCGCACCCCCGCCGAAGTCAAACCGGAAGCCTTTCACCGTAACGAGCGAGCAAGCGGCAAATTCATCAGAACATTCGATTTGCCGGTGGAGGTCAATGCTGAGGCGATCCGGGCGGAATATAAGAACGGTTTGTTGATCGTCACCCTGCCGAAAGCAGAAAAGGCAAAACCGAAACAGATCAACGTGCAGGTCGCATAGTCCCAAGCTAAGGAGGAGAACGACATGGCAGAGAGAACCGTATCCGCTGGCAGCGCCGGCAAAATGCCGGTAAGCAGAGAGGAAACCCGCAGCCAGGAGCAATACGTCACCCCGCCCGTAGATATCTATGAGACCGCGGAAGGTTTGTTGGTCAAAGCAGATTTGCCCGGCGTGGCGCGGGAGGCTCTGGATGTGCGGGTGGAAAATAACACGCTGACCATCCGCGGCAAGGCCGCCCATGCGGCTCCCGGCGAGCCGATTTATCGGGAATACGGCCTGGTCAATTTCTTTCGCCAGTTTGAATTGAACGACCGCGTTGACCAGCAAAAAATATCGGCGGAGCTCAAGAACGGCGTCTTGACTTTGAATTTGCCGAAAGCTGAAGAGGCGAAACCGAGACAAATCGAAGTGAAGTTGGCTTGAAAACGCTCTGTCTTGATCTGGCGCATCGGACGTCAAGCTGTCTGCAGTCGCCCTGCCGAATGGCAAATAAGATTTCATCGCGACGCAAGTTGCGCCGAAGCGCCAGATTGAAATATCGCCGGCGGTCACGCCGTCAATCTATCTCGTAACCCGCGTGCCAGCCTTAGTTTTCTCCGTCTCAGCACGACGATTGCCAGCGCGCTTTTTTCGTCTTGGAAAATCGCTCCTACTGGTGTTATGAAGTAAATGCTTCGGCGTCAGGATGGGCTTGTTTGTCAATGTGCCGGCTGGCGATTCGGTCGCGTGCCAAGGACCACCCGGGTCTACCGGGACGCAGTCGCTACGGAGGTTAATCATCATGCCGAACGAAGATGTCAAATCTTCGCGCCGATCCGGTTGGTCTTATTTCTGGGCTGCGGCGGCGGTTTCTTTGATCGCGGTTTTCGTCGCCAAACAATCCTGGATCGGCGGCGCCGCGCTCAATGATCCGAGCGCGACTCCCCGTACCGTAGCCGCGCGCGGCGAGCTTTTCGCCGACGAGAAATCGACGATCAGCTTGTTCAAGCAGGCGTCTCCAACCGTGGTGCATATCACGGCGATCACCGTGCAGCGGGATTTCTTTTCACTCAACCTTTATCAAATTCCCGAAGGCACGGGGTCCGGATTCGTTTGGGACACCAACGGCGACATCATCACCAATTTTCACGTCATTCAAAATGCAGATGCCGCGCAGGTGACGTTGGCCGATCAATCGGCCTGGAAAGCGCGCCGCGTCGGCGTCGCGCCGGACAAGGACCTGGCGGTCTTGCGAATCGACGCGCCGGCGAACCGGCTCAGGCCGATACCGCTGGGAACGTCAAAAGACTTGCAAGTCGGCCAGCGCGTTTTTGCCATCGGTAATCCGTTCGGTCTTGACCAGTCGCTGACGACGGGCGTAATCAGCGCGCTGGGCCGGGAGATCGAGTCCGTGACGCGGCGGCCGATTCAAGGCGTTATTCAGACCGACGCAGCGATCAATCCGGGCAACTCGGGGGGACCGTTGCTCGATAGCGCCGGCAGATTGATCGGCGTGAATACCGCTATCTACAGCCCTTCCGGAGCGTCGGCGGGGATCGGGTTTGCCATCCCGGTAGACACCGTGAATCGCATTGTGCCGGAGTTGATTCGTTATGGGAAAGTCATCCGGCCGGGCTTGGGAATTCAAATCGCCGAAGAGCAGATCGCCGAGCGGCTCGGCGTGACCGGCGTATTGGTCGTCGATGTCATCTCGGGAAGCGCAGCCGCCAAGTCCGGCATTCGTCCCACTCGGCGCGAAACATCAGGCCGGGTTCGTCTGGGCGATGTCATCACCGCTGTCGACGGCAAAAAGACAGAATCGCCTAACGAACTCTATCTAGTCCTCGAGAAATACCGCGTCGGCGATGCCGTAAATGTTACTCTGCTGCGGGACGGCAAAACGGTGCAAACCAAAATAACTTTGGAAGCCGTGCAGTAGGGTGTGCTAAGCAGCGAGCGGATTTTCAGAGCTGAAAACAGCGCAACGCTGCCGAGCGACAAAATGGACCGGCGCGCTGTTTGGCGGCAATCCGCTCGTACGATAACGTACCGATGCCTCGACGCGGAGGAACTGTGCCTCGGCAGCTGCCTAGAGCGGCTTGATCTGCACTTTGCGGAACCTCACAACGCCTCTGCCCCACTGAAGAGCGATTGGCCCGCTGGCAAACTTGCTATCTTGGACATCGACGGTCTGGGCGCCATTGAGCATGACGGTAAGGCGGGGTCCCTTCGCCGTGATCTCATAGGTGTTCCATTTGCCGCCGGCCTTGGGCATGGTTGAGATTTTGGCGATATGCACAATGGCCCCCGTGCCGTAA
>DATBLC010000173.1:0-11597 GCA_036555515.1 Binatia bacterium | reverse complement strand
GGTCAATGGTTCTCTGCCTTGCCGGCCACCACCCCGTCCTCTCCATAGGTGGAAATGCCCGCCGGCAGGGCCTGAAAACAACCTTTGTGCTCCTGTGCCCGCGCTCTCCAGGTCTCACCCCTCGGCCGCTGTTTGGTTACTTAATTGTGGACTCCTTAATAAAAGGCCGGCGCGACGTGAGAATTTGACAGCTTAGATCGCGGAATGCAGAATTAAAAAGCCCCGTTCTCTTGCGAGCGGGGCCTGCCTGCTGATTCGCGCCGCATAACCCTGTCCTTTGGGGCAGCAAGAGGCGGTGCGGTGGAGCATTGTGCTTTTCACGGCGATCTGATATTTGCTCTCCGCCTGGAATGAACGACGCCGGAGCGCCGGCCTGCTAAAGCTCTGAAATGCGACAAAAGCAATGAGCATCGCGCCATCGAAGCCGATTCGATTCACTGTCAACGAAAAAGTCGGCAAAGTGTCCGGATTGCTCCGGGTACCGCGCGGCGCAAAGGCGCTGCTGGTGCTGGCCCACGGCGCGGGAGCCGGCATGCGTCACCATTTTATGGAAGACGTCGCGAACAAATTGGCGGCTCTCGGCATCGCCACACTGCGCTATCAGTTTCTGTACATGGAGAGAGGGTTGAAAAGGCCGGATAGTGAAACGCTCCTGACCGCGACGGTGCGCGCCGCGGTCGCCGCTGCCCGCGAACAGCCGCCGGGTTTGCCGCTTTTTGCCGGCGGCAAATCGATGGGCGGGCGTATGACGTCCATCGCCGCCGCGGACGAACCGCTTGAAGGCGTGCGCGGGCTAATCTTTTTTGGCTTCCCGTTGCATGCCGCGGGAAGGCCCGGAGCTGAGCGGGGTAAGCATTTGTTCAAAGTAAGGACGCCGATGCTTTTTCTTCAGGGCTCGCGCGACACTTTGGCTGACCTGCGTCTGCTTGAACCGGTATGCAAAGGCCTCGGCAAGAACGCCGAACTGTACGTAATCGAAGGCGGTGATCATTCGTTTCATATGCTCAAAACCTCGGGGCGTTCGGATGACCAAGTGTTAGACGAAGTAGTGGGTAAGGCGGCGGCGTGGATGAAGGGGCTTGCATAGCCGGTTCAAAGTTCAATGTTCAGGGTTCAACGTTCTTCGGATTCGAGCATTGCAGGCTGCGGTCGGCGCATCGTCTGCTCAGAAAGGCTCAGTTGTGGGAGAGGGACGGGCGAGGGTTTAGGAAAACCTTGAACCCGTTCGCCACGCTCAGGGCGGGCTTTGAACCTTAAACCTTGAGCTGGTATTTGTTCGACGTGATTCATGTACCCGACCTCTGAAAAGGAAGCACTGGAGGCGCTGAAAGGCGAAGATGTCGAGATCGCCGCTACCGCTGAGGCGATTCTCTGGCGTCATTGGTGCCGATCGCCAAATTCCGAAATTGACAGAATTTTTCGTGCCGGCGTCGATGCCATGCAAAATCGTCAGCTCGCGGACGCCGAGTCCTTTTTTGCAACCGTCATTGAGGTGGCCCCCGAGTTTGCGGAAGGTTGGAATAGACGCGCGACCGTCCGCTACCTGCGCAAGAACTTTCACGGATCGATTGCCGATTGCCAGGAGACTCTGGCGCGCAACCCAAACCATTTCGGCGCCGCGTCGGGCCAAGGGCTGTGCCATCTGTCGTTGGGACAGTTTCGTGAAGCCGCGGTTTGTTTTCGCCGGGCATTGGAGATTCATCCCCATTTGGAAGGCGCGCGCCATAATCTGGCGCTCGCAGAAGCGGAAGGCGGGGGCAGTGGGTATCTGCACTGACAGCCGTAATGCATCACTTGCGATGCTCCAACCGGAGATCAGGATTTCTTCTGTGGCCAAGCTGTTTGGCGCTTCGGGAAATCTAACCGACGAGAACACGCGGCAACACCTCGCCAAGTTTCTCGAAGCTTTGGCTAGATGGATCGCTCTGATCAAGCCGAAATCAAACAATAGCCAAGCAACAACCTGGAATCACCGCTTTGTTGATTTAAGTACGACTGAAGTCGCATTGACAGGTTTTCAGTTCTTCCGCTAAGCTCCCGCCCACAAAGCGCAGTCTAGTTCACCGTGCTTGCCAACTTCGGTTAAAAAAAAATTCATACTTTGACAGGAGGCAAAACTATGCTCATTCGGTTTTTACTGTTCCTAGGGTTTTTGGTGCTCTCTAGCGTTGCCTCGCGGGCGGACACCGTTTTGCAGCGGGTGGCGGATGGCATCAACGTCAGCGAAATCAAAACGCTACAGTATACCGGCAACGGAATGATGTTTGAACTCGGACAACACGCCACGCCTATCGGTCCGTTGCCCAGGTTTTATTTGAAAAGTCTCACCCGCGTAATCGACTTCAACAGCGCGGCCATGCGCGACGAGGTGGTGCGCACCCAGGGCGAAGACCCGGCACGGGGCGGCGGCGCGGGACAACCGATCGTCGGAGAGCAGCGCCAGATTTTGCTCGTCCACGGGGACCACGCGTGGAACGAAGCGGGAAAAGATATGTTGCCGAGGATGTGGGAGGCCACCAACCGGCAGCACCAAATCTGGGTGACGCCGCAAGGATTTGTCCGCGCGGCCTTGGCGAACGAGGCCGCCATCAAGTCACAAACGGTGGACGGCCGAAAAATGACGGTGATCTCGTTTACGATCAAAGGCAAGATGAGGGCCGACGCCTATGTCAACGACGAGAATATCATCGAACGCATCGAGTCCTGGTACGGCAGCCCCGTCGTTGGTGATACAAAAGTGGATACGCGCTTCGGCGGCTACCGCGATTTCGCGGGTATCAAGTTTCCATCTAAGATCGTTCAGTACCAAGATGGAAACCCGGTGCTGGATTTAGACATCACTGCGGTCAGAGTAAACCTGCCGGTCAATATTCAAACCCCGGAAAACGTGCGTACTAATCCCGTGCCGGTGAAAGTCGAGAAAGCGGCGGATGGGGTCTGGTATATTACCGGTGGCTCGCATCACAGCGTGCTGGTCGAAATGAAAGATTACCTCATCGTCATCGAAGGGCCGCAGGGTGATGAACGCGCCGCGGCGGTGATCGCCGAAGTGAAAAAGACCGTGCCCGGAAAACCGATCCGCTACCTGGTCAACACCCATCATCACTTCGACCACTCCAGCGGCGTGCGCGCTTTCGCGCTGGAGGGGGCGACCATCGTCACCCATGACATCAACCGAGCCTATTTCGAGCGCGCCGCCGCAAATTCGCGCAATTTCAGCCCCGACCGGTTGGCGAAATCTGGGAAGAAAGCCGTTTTTCAATCGATGGGCGATAACATGGTCTTGACCGACGGCACACGGTCTGTTGAGTTATATCAAATCGTTGGCAATGCCCATCACCAGGGATTGGTCATGGCGTATCTGAGAAAAGAAAAAATTCTCATCGAAGCGGACGCCTATACGCCGGGCCCGGCGGGTGCCGAGCCACCCAAGGTTCCGAATCCGTTCAGCGTAAATTTGGAAGCCAACGTGCGCCGGCTCAACATTGACGTTGAACGGATACTGCCGCTACACGGGCGCATCGTTTCCTATAGCGATCTGCTCGGGGCCATCGGCAAGAAGCCGGCGCCGGCGAAGAAGTAAGTTTCAACGAGCAAAGCGCGAGTGCCGAAGACGGTGCTCGCGTTTTGCTCGACTTCAAGCTGACTCACCTTGCTGCGACGGAATAATCGGAGATAGCTTTCATCCCTTGGCCGGCTTCAGCGTTGCGCATTAACGACGAAGCCTCTTGCCTCTCCTGCCCGGTCCGATTTAAGATGCCGCCACCTAAGTATTCAATCGTTCCGCAAAGGAGTGTTCCATGTCGTACGATAACTATTCGGTAGTCGACTGCGACGGCCATATCGTTGAATCGGTGCCGGAGATGGCGGAGTTCATGAGCAAACGGATCAAAGACCACGCGCTCAAACCATCGCGCAACCGTCAGGGCGTGTTTCCGTCCCTCGACGGCATGCATTTCGCGCTACACGAAGAGAACGCCAAGACGAGAAAGCGCATCACCGCCAGCGAATACCGGCCTGGATCGGGCGAAGACTGGGTCGCTTTTCTTGACCGCGCCAAGGTCGAACGCACGGTGCTCTTTACCTCTGAAGGGCTTTCCGTAGGCTTCATTCAGATTCCGAAATATGCGGTAGAGGTTTGCCGCGCCTACAACGATTACGTTTACCACCGTTTCGCCAAGGTGAGCGACCGGCTGCGGCCGATGGCGCTCATTCCCATGCAGGATGTGCCCGGCGCGGTGGCGGAGCTGCGCCGCGCCGTGCAGGACCTCGGACTGCCCGGCGCGATGCTGCCCTCTTGCGGGTTGCCGCTGCATTTGGCCCATGAAAACTACTGGCCGATTTACGAGGAAGCCGAGAAGCTCGATGTGCCGGTCGCCTTACACGGCGGGGCGAATTGCCAGGGGGCGGGCTTGGAGACCTTCACCAATTTTACCGGATCCCATATCCTGCACCACCCGATTCCCCTGATGGTGGGCATCATCGGTTTGGTCTACCACGGCGTGCTCGATCGTTTTCCCAATCTTCGCGTCGCCTTCATGGAGGGCGGCGTCGGCTGGCTCGCTTCGCTATTAGACCGCGCCGAGCGCGATGAGAACTACTTCGATCCGGCAGACCAACCCGGCAACCGGTTGCGCGATTACTTGAAAAGCGGCCGCCTTCTTCTCGGCTGCGAGGGCAGCGAACATTCGATCGCCTACCTGGCGCAGCGTGTGGGTGTGAAGTGCTTCGCTTACGCGTCGGACTATCCCCATGAGGTCGACCTTCCGGCAGCCGTGCATGAGATCGACGAAGTTGCTGAGCGCGACGATCTGAGCGTCGAGGAGCGCCAAGCCATACTTGCGGACAATGCCCGCCGATTCTTCAAGCTTTAACGGTCGTTGTTCAGTTTCGCATCCAGCGTTAACACGAGACTCAAATGCTCGAGACGCGAAACGTTTATAGAAAGGTCTGCAATGAGAAAATTATTTGTGAGTTTGACCATTTTCCTGGCGTGGTTCGCCGAGGTGCATGCGCAGGCGCCATCCTACCAAAACAAAACCGTGAAGATCATCGTCGGCTATCTTTCCGGTGACACCCACGATCTTTGGGCTCGCGCTTATGCGCGCAGCATGGGTAAACATCTACCGGGCAATCCGGATTTTGTCGTGCAGAATATGCCGGGCGCGGGAACCATGATCGCGGCGAACTACGTCTACAACGTCGCCAAGCCAGATGGGCTTACGCTCGGTTCGATCGCTCCCGGCCTTTACCTGGCGCAACTTATCGGCAACAAAGAGGTCAAGTTCGATTGGCCCAAGTTCAATTGGATCGGATCTCCGGAGCAAAACGGCACGCTGCTTTTTATGCGCTCGGACGCGCCTTACAAGACTCTCGAAGACATTCGCAATGCCAAAGAGCCCCCGAAGTGCTCCGCCACCGCGATCGGCACTAGCGGCCACTTGATTCCGATGCTACTGGAAGAAACTTTGGGTCTCAAATTCCAGCTCGTCACCGGTTATCCCGGCGGCGCAGAGCAGGATCTCGCGCTGGAGCGCGGTGAGGTCCATTGCCGCGCTATTACTATCGCGGCGTTTTTCGCCAGGCAACCTTTCATCAATTGGCACAAGTCCGGCTTTGTCCGTATTCTTATTCAAACCTCGCGCAAGCGGAATCCCAAGGTGCTTGATGTTCCAACATTGTTCGAGCTGATGGAGAAGCAAAAGGTTTCAGACTCTAATCGCCGGCTGGCGAATGTCGCCTTGGGTTCGGGTGGATTCGGCGCGTGGCCGATCGTTTCGACGCCGGGCTTGTCTGCCGATCATACCAAGTTGTTGCGCGTGGCCTACGCGAAAACATTGGAAGAACCGGAGTTTCGCGCGGAAGCCAAAAAGCGGGGCTGGGAGCTCAAACCGACCACGGGAGAAGAGTTGGCGACGCTCGCAAAAGAAGTCACCGAGCAACCTTCCGAAGTCATTGCCCGACTCAAGAAACTATTGGGCAAGTAAAAAGCGCAACCGCGGATGGACAAGCGGTAAAAATCATCGAGCGGAGGAAATCAATGATCCAAACACTGTTGGGTTTACTACTAGGGTTGGCAGTGGTAGCAGACGCCCAGGCGCAAGCTCCGTTTTATCAGCGCAAGACAATTACCATCGTAGTTGGCTATCAGGCTGGCGATGGGTACGATATCTGGGCGCGGCTCCTGGCGGCCCACTTGTCGAAGCATATTCCCGGACAGCCGGCGATGATCGTGCAAAACATGCCCGGGGCAGGCTCACGAATCGCGGCCAACTACATCTACAACGTGGCCAAACCCGATGGTTTGACGCTCGGCGCCATCGGTCCGTCGCTCTATCTCGATCAGATCATCGGAATGAAAGAGGTCCAGTTTGATTGGGCTAAGTTCGGCTGGATCGGCTCCGCCGAGGCTACTCCATATCTGTTTTATATGAAGACCAGCGCACCCTATAAAACCTTCGCTGACATCCGAAGCGCCAAGGAAGCGCCGAAATGTTCTGCGACGTCCAGTGGCACAAGCGGGCATTTCGTTCCCAAACTGCTCGAAGAGGCGTTAGGCGCGAAGTTCAACATCGTCATGGGTTATAAAGGCGGCGCGGAACAAGATCTAGCCTTTGAGCGCGGCGAAGTGGTTTGCCGTTCGCTGAGCATTCCGACATTTTTTGCGCGGGAACCGTTTCACACATGGCGCAAGAAAAATCTGGTGAAGCTATTGATGCAATCCGGACGCAAACGCGATCTCCGCGCGCCGGACGTGCCGACCATTTACGAGCTGATGGACGAGTATAAAACTCCGGAAGACACGCGGAAACTCGTTTCGGCCGTGTTATCGTCGGGCGATCTCGGGCGTCCTTTCATTGCACCGCCCGGGCTGGCGAGGGAACGCTTGCAGACCTTGCGCGACGGATTTCGGAAGACCATGAGCGATCCGGCTTTCTTGGATGACGTCAAACTGCGCAAACTCGAAGCGGATCCCACCTTCGGTGAAGAAATGGAAAAAATGAGCCGGGAAGCGGTAAGCCAGCCCAAAGAGATCGTCGACCGTATGAAAAAGCTCTTGGGCGGATAACGCGCCACGTTCAAAAAGATCAAGTCGTTCAAAACGATTGCCAGACCGATCGACGGCTTGAACGATATGAGCGTCTGAATCTTCGCCCTATAGTTACAGGGCCCTCAGGATTATTGTCGCGCCCCTGATAAATCAAATACCGGCTCGTGCCGCATATGGTCATGAGAGAATCACGAAACAATGACATTTTAGATCCAGCCAGCTTTCGCTGGTGGGAACGGGGCATTATCTATCAAATTTATCCGCGGTCGTTCATGGATGGCAATGGTGACGGCGTGGGCGATCTCGGCGGCATTCGAAGCAAGCTCGATTATCTCGAATGGCTCGGCATCGACGCCGTTTGGATCTCGCCTATTTACCCTTCGCCGATGGCTGATTTCGGTTATGACGTAAGCGACCACACCGCCATCGATCCAATTTTCGGAACGCTAGACGAATTCGATGGCTTGCTCGCTGACATGCACGGACGCGGTATGAAAACGATTATCGACTACGTGCCGAATCACACGTCCGAGCAACATCCGTGGTTTATCGATTCGCGTTCGTCGCGAGCAAATCCCAAGCGCGACTGGTATATCTGGCGTGACCCGGCGCCCGGCGGCGGGCCGCCGAATAACTGGCGCTCCAATTTCGGCGGGGGCGCCTGGGAATTCGATGAAAAAACCGGCCAATATTATTACCATGCGTTTCTCAAGCAGCAGCCGGATTTGAACTGGCGCAATGCGGAGGTGCAGCGCGAAATGCTCTCGGTGCTGCGCTTCTGGCTCGACCGCGGGGTCGATGGTTTTCGCGTCGATGTCATGCACCATCTGGTGAAAGACTCCGAGTTTAGAGACAACCCGCCCAATCCGGACTTTCGCCCCGGCATGTCGCCCTATCGGGAATTGCTCACGACCTACAGCGTTGATCTTCCCGAAGTGCAAGAGATCGTCGCGATGATGCGCGGCGTCATTGAAGAGTATGACGACCGTATGCTGGTGGGCGAAATTTATTTGCCAGTGGAGCGGCTGATGGCCTATTACGGCGCCAGCGGCAAGGGTGCGCACTTGCCGTTCAACTTTCAACTCATCCGCCTGCCGTGGCTGGCGAAAGAAATAGCCGCGGAGGTGCAGCGCTACGAGGCGCTGCTGCCTTCCTATGCCTGGCCTAATTGGGTGCTGGGCAACCATGATAAGCCGCGCATCGCCACGCGCGCGGGCGCGGCCCAGGCTCGAGTGGCGGCGATGCTGATACTTACCCTGCGCGGCACGCCGACGCTGTATTACGGCGATGAAATCGGCATGCACGACGTGCCGATTCCACCTCACTTGATCCAGGATCCTTTCGAGAAAAACGTGCCGGGTTTAGGTTTGGGTCGCGATCCGGTGCGAACGCCGATGCAGTGGAACGCCGAGCGACACGCCGGTTTCACGACGGGTGAGCCCTGGCTGCCCGTCGCGGATGATTTCTTGACGGTAAATATCGCCACTGAGCGTGTTGATGCTATGTCGATCCTCTCGCTGTATCGCCGCTTGATCGAGTTGCGCCGAGCGGAACCGGCTTTGGCCGTGGGCGAGTACGCGTCGCTTCCGGCCGACGAAGATTTGATCGCCTACGTGCGTAAGGCGGGCGAGCGCAGACTGGTCATTGTTCTCAACCTCGGCGCGAAACCCCGGCGCTTCAATCTTACCGATCTGGAATCCGACGCGATGGTTTTGCTTTCAACGCATCTCGATCGCAGCCGGGAGCGCCTCGGAGACACACTCGAACTTCGCGGTGACGAAGGCGTGATCTTCGCATTGTCATAGTATCAAGAATTCTAAAAAGCTTTTTGTTCCGCCAAACGTTATCCTCCATCCTCGATTTGAGCGGCCATTCTTATAACTCTCGCATTGTCCGTGATATAGTCGCGTCATGAAAGACGGGTTGATTCCCGGGCTGAATGATAGGCAAACCTACGTGACGACCCAGTCAATGCGCGCGAGCCAGTTAACCTCCGATGTTTTTTCCACGCCGGCGATGATCGGTCTCATGGAAGGCACCTGCGTGCGACTCGTCCAACCCTACTTGGACGACAATGAGCAGACGGTGGGAATCCACGTGGATGTGCGCCACATGGCGCCGACTAAGATCGGCCAGAGCGTTACCGTCACCGCCGAGCTATTGGAAGTAAAAGACGACAAAATGCGTTTCGCCGTTTCCGCAGTGAACGATAGCGACGTGAAGATCGGCGAAGGCACGCACCGCCGGGCCGTGATCAATACAAAAAAGTTCATCTAAAGAATGGGTCGGGCGCTGGCGCATCTGGTGAACCGGTTAGGCGACGTTATGGGGACGGGCGAAGGTCTAATTTTCTAGCGTGATGTCTCCAGAATAGTTAAGCGCCATTCTTTTTCGAGAGCCTGTAGCGACTTGCCGTAAGCCTTCTCGTAGTTGTCGGTTTCGTACAAGCTGCGGAAGGATACCAAGCCGTACCGATCGATTAAGAATTCCACGAAGGCTCCCGCGAGGACACAAGCGATCCTTTCATCCATTACGTCAGTCAACGGCCGGGGGGTCTGCACTCGGTTCAATGGCTCCAAAGAATTCACTGCAGACAAACTGCGGGCAGCCACTCGCGGCAACGCTTCTGCGAAATTTGGAAATGCCGGATTTCCGGCCAGCTTCGTATGAAGGTAGACCGCCAGGCCTTCGGCGAGAAAACGGTTGCTGCTCGGCGCATAGATGTGGACAATCTCATGTAACAGCGCCGAGGTGTTATTTCGCACCGTGCGCAAAGGCATCTCCATAAAGCCTCGATTGCCAAAATAGGCCGGCACAAGGGCCCTGCTAATTCGGTAAGAACTGCTGACGTTAATCCGAATGGGTTCGTTGCATGTGGCGCCCCAGAATCCTTCGACTTTTTTCCGCTCACTAACGGCGTAGCGGCAGTAGTCTTCCGCTTCTGCCAACGTCAGTTCGTTGGAAAAGACCTGGACACCTGCGCATTTTAACTCGCCCAGCAGGGCGGGAACGCACTGCGCGGCAAAAACGGACAGTACGACTATGGCGAGAACAGAAAGGATCCCACGATGTGAAGGCTTGTCGGGTTCGTTTCGAATTTCGCGCATTGGAACCATTTTTTCGGATGGAATTACCGGCCAGGAAATGTCGCCTGGCAATTCCGTCTTCCGGGCTTCGCCGCGGCTCCACGCGACGCTTTTGTCGATGAATGCGCTATAGCGGTCGACGATAACGAACTTCTCGAATTTCGGCGTTCCCGCCGACCACTTCCTTCCTGGCGGTGCCATCGAACGAAAAACCCGCGCGCTCGTAGAAAACTCGAGTCCGTAAGTTTGAATCCAAGACCCAAAGCGTCGCTTCCCTGAAGCCGGCCGATTTCAGGCTTGAAAGCGCGGCATCTAGAAGTTGTTGTCCTATGCCTTCATGCCAGCGGTTTGGGTCAACGTAAATTGCCAGGATTTCTCCCGTAAACCCTGCAACCGAATCAGTGTCCCGGCATGGACCAAAATTCACAAAGCCAGCGATTCTACTGTCCTCGTCGGCGACGAGCAGCTGGAACTTTTGTTCCACCACGATTCGCTGCCAAATGGCTTCGCGCTGCGGCACAGAAAGGTCGTCAAGCACGGAATCCGGCATGAGTCCACGATAAGCCGCTTTCCATCCCGCAACTTGGACCTCAGCTATGCCGAGGGCATCAGATATGGTAACAGATCGAATGGTCATCTTTTCTTTATAGCTTCGACTGCGACGGCCAGTCCCCAGCGAAGCCGAAGAAGGGTGAAGGGGTGCACCGAAAGCAGTCTACAGCCGATTAAGGGTCACTTTTCGTTGCTTCCTTCGAGCACCTTGAGTTCCTCCCCCATCTTTGCGAACGCAGCAGCGCGAGCGTGCAGCGAAATAGCGAAATTCTTGACGCTCAATTCCGGATTAGGTTCCTTGTATTCGCCCTTCTGACCCGTTTGAGCGTTTGAGGTAAAAAAGCAGGCCGCATCGTAAAGTCGATCGCGAACCAGACGCTCGCATACAAGCTCGTATCGCTTCGCGTAGCTTCGCTTCTGGAACGCCTCGTCTACCTCGTAGGGTTTAAGCGTAATAAGTTTCGTAGGCCGGATGGACGCTTCCCGCTCTTCCAACATAAAAAGATATCCAAGCCAGGGCTTCTGTGAGGGCTTGAATATTCCCTCGCGGTACGCGGCCCAAAAATCGGTCGCATTCCCGAGCGCTTCTTCAACTCGATTGTTGAAGTTGTTTCCAAAACTGCCGACTTGGGATTTCACCTCGACAACCGCCACCAACGTGTCGCCGGACAGAACAACGAGGTCCCACTCCTTGCATGGCCTGTAGAAACCGGGCAGCGTTCTCGGCCTCTTTTCGGTCACATGTATCTCGACATTCGGCAAAGCGGCATCCTTAACAATTGCCGCGATGAGCCTTATGAAGCCGTCGGCATGCTTGCCTCCCGTTACAGAGCCACGCTCGCCGGCGTCTATCTAACCGCTCTAGCCGCCCTGAAGCTTTTTCTGCTTGCCTCGGACCCGCCAAAAGT
>DATBLC010000172.1:0-87034 GCA_036555515.1 Binatia bacterium | reverse complement strand
GGTCGGAGATTGAGAGTGAAAATCATTTGTGAGAGTTTTTATTCTTTCCCCATAACCTTAGCGCCTTTGCGCCTTGGCGGGAGGAATTCCCGACTCCGATTACATTCAGCTTTCAGATTATTTGCGCAGGCCTCGCAAATTTTGAACTATAGTAACACGGAGTACGCAGAGTTCGGAGTAATCTTTAATCAACCATTATTTACTCTGCCCCCTCGGCGCCTCCGGGGTGAGGTTTCTTAAAATTTGCGCACGCCGGGAAAACTTATAATAAGGAGCGGCTAAAGATGAGCTCAGAATTGGAAGACGTAAAGCGTGAGGTCGCGGCGGCGAACCGCGTGCTCGCCAACCTGGGACTTGCGACCGGCATGACCGCGGGCCTCGGGCACGCGAGCATGCGTGTTCCGTCGGAGCCTAACCACTTCTTCGTCAAGGGCCGCGAGTACGAGTTCGATGCTTTGGCAGTCATGGAACCGGACGACATGGTCATGTGCGATACCGAGGGATTCCTCGTCGCGGGGCGTCCGGGACTGACACAGTGCTCCGAAGTAAAGATCCATGCCTGCATCTACAAAACGCATCCGCAGGTCCACGCGGTGGTGCATGTTCACCCGCGCTATACGATCCTCATGAGCATTCTCACCGGCACGCTGAAACCGATGTGCCAAGAAGGCGCGCAGTTGGTGCGCCGTAAACTGCCAATCTACCCTCACGTCAAAACCATCCAGAGCGACGCCGAGGGCATGGAAGTGGCAAGCCTGCTGGGTGACAATCCGGCGATGCTGCTGCTGGGCCATGGCGCCGTGACGACCGGAAAGAACCTCTCTGAGGCGGTGATGGACATGGCGCATTTGGAAGAGCAGGCGCGGATGAACTACCTCGCTTACTGCGCGGAGGGCAAGGAATACAGCAGCCTGCCCGCCGCTCTTGTCGACGAGATGTCGAACCGTACGCCGCTGTACGAGCACCCGCACTTCAAAGATGTCTTAAAGGGCCGTCCGCCGCGCCGCGACGGCATCTGGAACTACCAGAAGCGAGCGGCCACCCGAAACCAGTGATACCGTCCTGAATATCCGCCAAGGCCGGGGCGTCGCTTCGTTCGCACGAAGAGAGTGCACAGCACAGGGAGGTAGACAATGTCACGAATTCGGCACATTGCGATCGCTACGCGCGACTTGGAAGCCACGAAACGGTTCTACATCGACGGCCTCGGCTTAAAGGAGGTGGGTAAAGTGAACTCCCCAACCTCCGAGGGTTACTACCTCAGCGATGGTCACGTAAACCTCGCGATCCTGAAATTCAAATACGACGATCCCGCCACCACCGAGGGCACGCTCAGATACACCGGTCTTCACCACTTTGGCATCGAAATAGAGGACATGGCGGAGGCCAGGGCGCGAATCGAAAAGGCGGGCGCGGTGCACCGTCCGTATCCAGGAACGGAAGAGATGGCCAAGCGGGGCAACGTCGAAGTCAAATTTACGGGGCCAGACGGCGTGACCATCGACCTATCCGAGCACGGCTGGCTCGGCACCAAGTGACGAGCCGCTGGCGCGACCGTCTCCTGGTCGCCCACCTCGCTGAGAATCCGGGCCATAGCGAGCCTTCCGTCGGACGCGGCATTGACTAACTCGGACCGCGTAGGCTCCGCGCACTGCCAACCGGGACGAGACATTTTAATGGCCATCGAACATCATCACACCTACTGCGCCATGTGCATTTCGCGTTGCGGCGTCGTGGCGACCGTCGATGGCGGTGTGCTCACTAGAGTAAACGCGGACCCGGCGCATCCCAACGGTTGCATTTGCGTCAAGGGCACGGCCGCGCCGGAGATCATTTACTCTCCAGACCGCCTTCAATATCCCATGAAGCGCACCCGCCCCAAAGGGGAAAAGGATCCGGGTTGGGTGCGAATCTCGTGGGATGAGGCGATGGGATTCATCGTCTCCCGGCTGTTAGACGTGAAAGCGAAGTATGGCCCCGAGGCCATAGTGTTCGGCATGGGAACTCCTTCGGCCAGTGGTATTTCCGATGCAGCGCGCTGGCTGGAGCGCCTCGCCAACGCCTTCGGCAGTCCCAATCTCATGGCCCCCTTATATATATGCAACTGGCACCGCGAGTGGGCATCGCACTATACCTATGGCGTCGCGACTCCACCTCCCGACTACGACAATTCCCGTTGTATCGTTCTTTGGGGCTTCAACCCTCACGCCTCGTGGCCCGCCGCCGCCACTCGAATCAATAAGGCTAAAGCGCGCGGCGCGAAACTCATCATTATCGATCCGCGGAAAACGAACATGGTCGATGGAGCCGACCTTTGGCTCCAGGTTCGCCCCGGCAGAGATGGCGTTCTCGCGCTGAGCATGATTCACGTCCTGCTGGAGGAGAAACTCTTCGACGACGCCTTTGTGCGCGAATGGACCAACGGGTCTTTTCTCGTAAGAGACGACAACCAACAGCTCCTCACGGCCCGTGATATTTTTGCGGCGGGAGACTCTGAGAGTTTCTTTGTTTGGGATGAGCGCGGCAACGATCTTGTGAGCTATCGCGCCGATCAAGGTTATGCGCGCGACGGAATAACGCCTGCCCTCTCAGGCGCTCATGCGGTAGCCTTGAAAGACCGCAGTGTGGTTACCTGCCGGCCGGCGTTGCATCGTCTCATGGAGATCGCCGAACATTACGCGCCTGAGCGAGCGGAAAATCTCACCTGGGTGCCCGCCCGAGATGTTCGCCGCGCGGCGCGCATGTTCGCCGCGGAAAAACCATCCTGCTATTACAGCTGGGTAGGGATTGAATTACACAGCGACGCCACACAAACCAACCGCGCTCTGTGCACGCTCTATGCGCTAACTGGGCAATTCGATGAGCGCGGCAGCAATGTTATTTTCGCTAACACGCCCGTCCGTCCCATCACAGGCCAGCAACTCTTGCCCAAACAGATTGTGGCACGACGGCTTGGCTACCCCGAGTATCCCCTGGGTTCGCCCGGCGACTCAGGCCGGGTGCAAGCGGCTCATTTTTACCGTGCGATTCTGACAGGCGAGCCCTATCCAGTGAAGGCGCTGCTCAGCTTCGGCGGCGATCTGCTCCTCGCCCATGCGGATGCCGCCCACGGCGAAGCGGCCCTGAAGGCTCTGGACTTCTATGCGCAGGTGGATATCTTCGCCAACCCAAGCGCTGTTTTTGCCGACCTTCTGCTGCCTGCGTCCACCTGCTGGGAGCGCGAAGGCCTCATGACCAGTTTTCCCACCGCGCAAGATACCGCCACTTGGGCGCAGCTTCGACCGGCGGTGGTCCCGCCGCTGCATGAATCCCGCGCCGATCTGGAAATTGTTTTTGACCTGGCCATGCGCCTCGGCTTGAAGGAACACTTTTTCGATGGCGACGCCGATGCCGCAATGAACTATCATTTAGCGCCGTCGGGACTGACCGTTGAAAAGTTGCGCGAACAACCGATGGGCATCCGCGCTCCGACTCAAACCCGCTATCGCAAGCATGCCGAGTTCGATGATCAGATCGGCCGGCCGCGGGGTTTTCCCACTCCGACGCGCAAGATTGAAATCTTTTCGACTAGACTCGCTCAAGGCGGATACCCGCCGCTTCCTGGGATGCCCATGCCAGCTGAAAGCGTCGACCATCGGCCCGGTACATCGAACGACTACCCGTTGATCCTGACGTCTTTCAGGCTAGTACAGTTCTGCGACCAGCAACACCGCAACATCCCACGGCTCAGAAAACAGGCGCGCGAACCGTTTGTTGAGATAAATCCGTCAACCGCGAGTGCACTGGGCATTGAGGAAAACGATTGGGTGATTCTGGAAACGAGGTACGGTGAAGTCCGGCTCAAGGCAAAATTGAATAAGTTCATTCACCGCGAAGTTGCCGCCACTCAGCATGGGTGGTGGCAAGGATGTGAGCCACTCGGGCTCCCCGGTTACGATCCACTCACGTCACTCGGCGCCAACGTCAATCTCATTCTATCAGGCGGGCAACGTGACCCGATCAGCGGCGCGGTCGCGCACCGCTCGCAGGGGTGTCGCATTCGCAAAGCCAATTGAACAGCCAGTTGAAAAGTTCGGCTTCTTTTTGACAGGCGCGAAGGAACCGTGACTCTCAGCTGTAATTAGAACCAGGGAAGAAGGAGATGCCCATGAGGGACAAAGCGAGTTTCTTCGAGGCCGGCGAGGGCAAAGTCCTCAGCGCGCGCGGCAGCACGATGTTTTTCAAAGCCACCCACGCCAGCACCAATGGGGCCTTCTCGTTCATGGAACGTACGCTCCCTGCGGGCGGCAGGAAGCCCCCGCCGCACATCCATACCAATTGTGAAGAAGCCTTTTACGTGCTCGACGGAGAAATAGAGTTTTTCCTCGGTGCCGACACGGTTATCGGCCGGCCTGGATCGTTCGTGCTTGTGCCAGGGGGCGTGTCGCATACTTTTGGCAATGCCGCGCCGGTGCCGTCTCGCTTGCTGATCATTCATGCGCCCGCGATGGACGCTTACTTTGAAGAGTTGCAGGCGCTGTGGTCAGGTACGGTTCCGCCCAGTGCCGAAGACGAGAGAGCGCTGATGAAGCGGCACGGCATGGAGCCGGGGAAATTGTGAGATATTTACGAACCCTGGAGAAAGAGCGGGCGGCGGGGCAAAAAATGAAGGGAGCAAAGGGAGGCCATGATGTTGCTTAAGATTCGATATCGTTGCTTGATTTTATTTTTGGCCTGGTTTCTTTCTTGCGCCGGCCATGTTTCGGCGCAATCCGAAGAGAAGCTGCTCGACGAAATTAATCGGCTGCCGGAAACCGAACGGCAGGCGCGACTCGTGAACGGTGCGAAGAAGGAAGGCACCGTGACCTGGTATGTGGCGATGAACCGCGCCTACGCGCAGGATCTGATCAACGCTTTTGAAGCGCAGTATCCGTTTCTGAAAGTCAATGCCTTGACCGGCGGCGGGGGCGCGTTACTCAATAAGGTCCTGACAGAGTTTCGGGCGCGCTCATACTTGTATGACGTCTTCAATACCCGAAGCATGACGATCAATACACTCAAGAAGGCAGGCGCCATCATGCGCTACAAAAGCCCCTATCGGAACCAGCTGCGCGACAGCTTTTATGACAAGGAGGGATTCCTCAACGGCATTTTCGCCACGCCACTCGTCTTTATTTTCAATGCCAAGATGGTGAGCGGGAAGGAAGCGCCGGGTTCGATGGAAGATCTGACGAACCCAAAATGGTCCGGCAAGATGGCGCTGGACGATGAATCCTTTGACTGGTTGGCGGCATTGCTTGATTATTACGGCGAATCGAAGGGTATCGAGCTCGCCACCCGGATCGGCCAGCAATCACTCCACGTTCGGCGCGGACCGACGCTAATCACGCAGCTGGTTGCCGCCGGTGAGTTTCATCTCGAAATCGATGGCCACCACCAGGAGGCTATCGCGAAAAAGAAAGCCGGAGCGCCCATCGACTACGTCTTTCCGAAACCCTACGTTCCGGTGAAGTCGTTGGTGCCGATATACATGTCTGCCCGCCCGCCGCACCCGCATGCGGCCGCGCTCATCGCGGATTTTCTGATGTCAAAAAAGGGCCAAGACATCATGTACGGTCACGGTCGCTGGATGGGGCATAAGAGCATTACAGGAAAGGGTCCCGACGACATCGGCGACCGCAAGGTGGTAATCCCGTCGCCGGAGAAATGGGGCGACCGATATAACGAGCTGATTGGGCTTTATAATAAGCTATTGCTTCGGAAATGAAGCTTGTGACGGTAGTGAAGTCATAACAAATGGCGGCCGCTCAAGAATCAGGGACGGGTCATCGCCCATGAGGTTTTTTGAGCGGCAGGCTAGCCCTGGAACAGTTTCGAATATTGCTCCCAGGAAGCCGGCGGCAGTTTCGCTGTTTGCAGATTTTCGTCGACATGCGCAATTTGCTTCATTCCTACTAGTGCCGTGGTCACGCCGGGGGTCGAGCGGACGAACTGCAAGGCGCGTTGGCCATCGGTATTCAATCCCGCGAAAATATCGGCGATGATGTCCGGTAAATTTCGCGTCAGCTGGCCTTGCAGCACCGCTGCACTGCACATCACGGTGATGCCGAAGGCCTGGGCCGCTTCCAGGGTCGTCTGTTTTTTCCCTTGAAACTCCTGGTTGCTCAGAGACAGCGCCTCGGTCATGCCCAAATTCAGCGGCAACTGGATCGCTTTGAAGTGGTGCGTCTTACCGCCGGCTTTTTCCGCAAGGGCGGTGATTTCGGGCAGCGAAAGGTAGTCCTTGGCCGCCGCGTCGTTGCGGTAACCGTTCCATGTGGCGGTGCCGTACATGCGTATTTTCCCCGCCGCTGCCGCGCCTTCCAGCGCCTCGAACACTTTCAGCAGACGGTCGTTGAATTCTTCTCTGGAAATTTTTCCCAGTTGAATTTCAGGATTGTGGACGTAGTAGATATCGATGGACTCGATGGCGAGGTTGCGGAGGCTGCAATCGAGCTGGTTGAGAATATACGCGGGCGTCATGCAGTGGCAGTTGGCGACGATGTCGGAGAGCTGTGCGACGCCGGGTTTGACGAAAGTGTCCTCGAAATAGCGCCGCGCGTCTTTGGGCGGCGCCCCGTCATAAGGGATAAAGCCGCCTTTGGTCGCGATAACGATTTCGTCCCGCTTATAGCCTTTGGCGGCGAGCTCTTTGAGCGCGCTGCCGATGGAGCGCTCGCTGCGTTGAAATCGGTAGTTGATGGCGCTGTCGATGACGTTGCAGCCGGACTCCACCGCGCGCACGATGGCGCCATGATAAAGCCGGTCGGTTTCGGCGTCGCAGTCGCCAAGGTAAGTGCCGAGACCGATGGAGGAGATCAAGAGATTCTGGGAGTGGCGAAAATGCTCCGGTGCGACGCTTTTTTCAAAGCGCTTGCGGTACCGCTCGGTGCCTGACGTGGTGGCGTATCCTGCGAGCTTCATGTTCATCCTTTTCTTCCGCCGCGAAAGATCAGCCCGTCGAGACCCAGTGTTCTGCCGGGATTCGATAGCAGAATTACGATCAGAGCGACAATAAAAGTCTGCTGTTGCGCCAGCATGGCGCCGCCACGCGCCATGCCGGGGCCAAAATAATAATTAACCAACATGAACAGACCGACGAAGGCGCTGAAGCGCGTGAGCAGGCCGAGCAGCAGGCAGCCGCCGACCAGAATTTCACCGGCCATAACGAGAGTGCCGAACAGCTCGCGGTGCGGGACGACGTAGGCCTGCAAAAAAGCCTTGTACCAGGGATAGAGATCGAGCGCCGCGAGATCGCCGATTTGTCGCCCGATCCAGTCACCCTTGGGAAAGTCGCGTTGGTATTTTCTTATGCCTTGCAAGAGAAGGTAATAGCCGATGTAAATGCGCAGCAGCGCGACATACCAGAGATAGGTTCGTTCCTTGAGATTCATTTGCGCCAAGATAACCGTGATGAACGCCCGGTGCAAGCCCGGATTTCCGCAAGATTACCGGCGGAGGAGTGAACCCTGTTCCGACAATAAAGTTCCGCAAATTCGGGGAAAACTCTGGCTGAAAGATAGTTAATCCAACGAAATCAAAACACCATCATTGGTGAAACATCGAACAGGCTAAAGTCGCACTTGGTTACCCAGGAGAAAAATCACTGTAAGAGTCAAATTAATGTCGGAACAGGGTGAACTCTTCTATCGCGGGCTGCAAACGAGGTTCATAACCTTCAAGTCGTTCAACCTATTCAAAACGTTCTGAACGATTGGAACTTTTTGAAACGATGCGAACGACTTGTGAGGCCTTCTCTTTAAGAAGCGGCGGGAAAAGGTTATCAATCTGAAGGATGATCCAACGTTTTTCACCGGCTATCCACGCCGCGTTGCTGTTCTTTCTCTGCGCCGTTCTTTATTTTCCCTACCTTGGCGCCGCGCCGTTTTTCGACAAAGGCGAGCCGCGTGAAGCGATGGCGGTGCAGGACATTGTGCGCCGCGGCGAGTGGCTGGTGCCGCTCAAGCGCGCCACGGACGTGCCTTCCAAACCGCCGCTATTTCATTGGTCGGCGGCCGCGACCTATCAAGTGACGGGCAAACTCGACGAAGCGACGGTGCGCTTCCCGTCTGCCCTTTACGCCACCTTGGGAGTTCTGCTGATCTACTTTTTCGCGCGCAAGTTATTTGATCCGGAAACGGCGCTGCTCGCCGGCGCGGTTCTGGCGACGACCTTGGTTTACCAAGACCAGGCTCTGGATGCGCGGGTTGATATGACCCTGTGTTTTTTTGTGAGTCTCAGCCTGGCGCTGTTTTATTCGTTGTATCGGGGCTTCCTGGTAAATCCTTTCTGGTATTACCTGTTTTTTGCCGTCACCGGAACAGCCACTCTGGCCAAGGGACCGTTGGGCATTTTGCTGCCGGCGCTGGTGGCCGGCGCCTTTCTGTCGGCCAAACGGAATTGGGACCTGCTCGCGAAATTTTTTTTTCATCCCGGCGTCATCTTGATGCTTGCGCTCGCCGCGGGTTGGTACGCCATTGCGGTGACGCGCGGCGGTGCGGGATTCTTTGACCGGCAAATCTTGCAAGAAAATCTGAGCCGGTTTGCCGGTGGTTCCGGCCACAGCCATCCCGTTTACTATTACGTTCCCTATCTTTTTTCACAGGGACTACCCTGGGGACTCCTCCTGCCCGTGGTGCTATGGGATTCATTCAAAAAAGGCCCGCCGTCCGGCGACAACCGGTTTTTTTTCAAGCTCTGGTTCGCGGCCATGTTCGTGTTCTTTTCTATTTCCGTAGGCAAACGGCCCGTGTATCTACTGCCGCTCTATCCCGCGCTCGCGATACTCACGGCGAAGTGGTTTGTCGATCATAGTGGCGCAGCGGGCGGGAGGTCATACTATGTTCGCGCAGTCGCGCTTTTTGCCGGCTTCACGGGCGTGATCCTGGCGCTCGTTGTTGTCGGGGATATATGGAATCACGATCCGGCTTCATTGTTCACCCCCATCGAAGGGTTGCTCAAGCCCAAGGACCGCGCCAACTTCATCGTCATAAAAAACGAATTGGCGGCGTTTGGCTTGAGATTCACGGTGGCCGCGCTGTTCGCAGCGCTACTGTGGTTCTCCCTGGCGCACTGTCTGTGGTTTCAGCGTATGCGCGCGGCCGCGGTGCGCTTGGTGCTGATCGCCGCCGTTTTTTCATTTGTCGCCCGCGGTCTCGTCGTGCCAAAAATCGCCGAGGCGAAGAGCTACCGCCCGTTCATGATCGAGGTCAACCGACTCGTAAGACCGGAGCACAAGCTGTATCTGTACGGCCGGTCCTTTAACAGCGATCCGGTGGTCTTTTACCGCGGCGAACCGGTCGAGACGCATGATCTACCGCCGGAGGAGATCGCCGCCAAGATTGGCCGAGGTGATGCATTTGCAATCATGGCGGAAAAGGAATGGCTGGATTTGCGAAAATTTAACCCCAATCTCCCGGCGCCGTTGCTAAAGAGCACTGGCAAAGGACCCGAGGGTGACGCGCCGCTCGTGCTGGTGCGGGCCCAAAGGCTATGAGATGCTCGATGGAGTCAGCCGTAAGGCTTAATCCGATCGCCGCCGGAAGCAAAGGAGCCGAACGATGCGTGAAGACCTCGCGCTGCTTAATGAAGCCATAGATATTCATGTGCACTCCGGTCCCGACCTTTATCCGCGAATTCAAGACCATGTGGAATTAGCCGAGTCTGCTCGGGCAGTTGGGATGCGCGCCATCGTCATCAAATCGCACAATTTCCCGACCGCGGCCCATGCCGTCGCCACTGCGAAGGCGGTTCCGGGCATCGATGTATTTGGCGGCATCGCGCTAAATCTGCATGTTGGGGGTGTGAATCCAATTGCGGTGGAAGCGGCGCTTAAATATGGAGCGAAGCAGGTTTGGTTTCCCACCGTGGATTCATGCAATCACGCCACGCTCGTCGGTGGGGAGATCGGGCAACATGGAAAGGGGTTAGTGATTCCCGGAGGACTGTCACAATACACGCGCAGCCAGCCGCGTATTCGCATCATTGGTAACGACGCCTCGCTGTCACCTGAAGTTTGTGAAATCCTGCGCCTCATCGCCGAGGCGAATGTCATTCTGAATCTCGGCCACATGTCTTTCGCGGAGATGGAGCAACTGCTCTTGGCGGCGCGCGCGGCGGGGGTGAAGAAGATGGTCGTCGATCACCCGTTCTTCTCGCATCTCAGCTTGGAACAACAAGAAACGTTAGCGGCCCGTGGCGCTCTCATCAATTACACAGCCGGCGAGTTGCTGCCCAGGTGGTGGCGCCTCGGGGTAGAGGATTTCGCCGCAGGGATCCGGCGCATCGGCGTGGCTCGCATGGTACTCTCGAGCGACGCCGGCCAACTGCACAACCCGCCGCCGGTGGAGTCTTTGCGCGTCATGGTGCAGCTGCTTTTGGAGGAAGGGTTCTCGGCGGCGGAAATTAGCACGATGCTGCACGCCAATCCGGCCAGGCTCTTGTACGAGTAGAATGTGGTTCAAGGTTCGACCCGAATTCCGCAGTTGCAATTGCCGCATAGAGCGAGGAGCAAACTTTGCATAGCGAAGCCTGGGTTTCTGCCTCTAAGCGGCCAACGCTCATCGGTGCTTTGCTGAGGTTATCAAAACTCCGTAACAGCCGCTTGCTAAGGGCCAAAAAAAGACTGTGAAACTGTAGAGTCGGATGTCTTCGCTATTCCAGATTTGTCCCTCGCTCACGCCGTGCTGTGTAGTGTCGCCTGCGGAATCCGGGTTGAACATTGAACCTTGAACTTTGAACCCGTAGGCGCGTTGCGCGCTATCGTTTCCCGGCGCCGATAAACGCCACGGCTTCGATCTCGACGAGTATCTCCGGAGTCGCGAGATTGCGGACTTCCACCAATGTCGAGCAGGGAAAATCGCCAGTGAAGAATTCCTGGCGGGCGCGCCACACTTCGGTATTGTTTTTAATGTTAACAACGTAGATCGTGACTTTCACTACGTCCGATATGGCGCCGCCGGCGGCTTCCACGAGATGACGAATTTTGCCGAAGATAATTCTCGCCTGTTCGTACTCGTTACTTCCCTCGATGGTTGTTCCATCCGCCGCGCGAGAGACCATTCCGGAGATGAAAAGCATGTCGCCGACGCGCAGCGCGTTGGACCATCGGCGCGGCGGCGGTTCGCCAACGTGGGGACTCGAAATTCTCTCGATCGTCATGTTGCTAGCCTCGATCATTCCCAGACTGCTGAAAAAGACTCATATGCCTCGTCAGACTGTGTGGAAACTCATTAGGAGCCCTTCGACATAGCTCAGGGCGAACGGCTAAATGCTTGATTTGTAACTTCCGATATCCGTTCGTGGTGAGCCCAATCGAACCATGAACGGAGTTTTCACACAGTCTGTCGTTGCGCACAAACGCCTCGCGAAAATCGTGCTCGTTGTTCGTGCTCATGGTTGGACGAACACGAATCACGAACACGAATAAGGAAAACCGCGCGCCTCGCCTCTGAGATCTTTTTGAGCAGCGTGGATGTTCTTTCGCACTTTGGCAGATTCGTTGACTTTCTGCGGTACGGAGTTTCATTCGAGCCTCGATCATTTGAAATATCCTTCTTTTTCCAGTTCCCGCAATGCGCGCATGTCCACGAAGTCTTCGAACTTGCCGGTCTTGACCTTGATTTCTCTGCTGAACTCATCCAAGACGGTCTGAATCCCCGCGGCCGTGGGGAAAGGACGAGGATCCAGGACCCTTATGCTGCGCTGCAGCGCATAGTCCACGGTTTCAGCGTCGTCGGTGCGCAGGGCTGCGCGAATCGCGATTTTCGCGGTGGCTGGATCGCTCTGCAGCGCGCGGATAGACTCGGACAAGCCTTTGATGAGAGCTTTGACGATTCTCAGATTGCGATCGATGTAACTGCCCATCATGTGGATCGAAAGAAACGGATACTCTATCTTGGTGTCGGCGAGATCCATGAGAATATTCAAACCTTCTTTTCTCGCCTTCGGCACGAAATCAGCGGCCATAATGGTCCCGTCGACAGTGCCGCCGAGGATGGCCGCCATACGCGCCGACGAATTGCCGATCTGCAAAATCGTCACATCCTTGTCCGCGTCCAGTCCGCCATCCTTGAGGGCGAGGTTGGTCTGAAAGTGAGAGCCCGAACCAAAGCGGCTTACGGCGACCTTCTTTCCCTTGAGTTGCTTGATCGAGGTGATCGACGGCCCAGCGAGATAGACGTGATTGAAGCGGTTGGCGACCACCGCGGTGATACGGACGTCGGCGCCGCGTACCTTGGCCAACATCGCCTCCGAACCCTGAGACATGATCATGTCGAAGGTGCCGCCGATGAGCGCCTGGTTGAGCAGCGAACCGCTGCCCACGTAAATGGGTTCCAAATCCAGCCCGTTCTTGCGAAAAATGCCCGAGCGACGTCCGATGTCCAGTAAATAATTATTAATGCCGGTGCCGCTGTTGCCCAGCCTGACTTTATCCAGTGTTTGACCGTGGACAACACGGCCGGACATGAAAGTACACAGAACCACCGACAGCAGGCCAACGCATCGCAAAATTGTTTTCATGCTTCCTCCTGTTCTATTCGCCTCCCGTGCGCTTCAACGCCGGCACATGATGTCTGTTACACCATTTTGCCCTTCTGCGCCAAGAGCGGCTTCCGCCGCTCGGTTCAAGGTTCAACGTTTCGGACTGACCCTGTAAGCTTCACAACTTAGCGCCAATGTCTTGAATCCAACTTTGAACTTTTGAACCTTGAACATTGAGCCGAAGTCATATTCCCACTGGCACAGCGCGCATCGAAGTGGTAATTAGCGAAAGGCAAGATGATGAATTCTAAAGGGGGAAGCGATGAGCGAAAATGCCAAGCAAGCTTTCGAAAAAACCGCCCTCGGCGCGCAAAACCGGGCCTATGATTTAATTGCGGAGCTGGACCCGGAGTATTTCGAGAAGCTCAAGGGAATTTACGTGGATGGCACTTTCGGGCGAGACGGTGCGCTGCCGCGCAAGACAAAAGAGTTGATTATGGTCGGCATTACCTGCGCGTTGTCGCGTCCGCGTGGCGTTCGCCTGCACAGTGAGCGAGCGTTGGCATTGGGTGCGTCGCCGCGGGAAGTGCTGGAAGCCATCGAAGTAGCGGCAATCCCGGGCGGAATGCCCGGTCTTTGGCTCGGCGTGGAGACGCTCAAGGAGCTTCTCAACGAAAAGGGGATCGAGTTCAAATGAGCCGTGGCGCTGCCGGAGCGCTGGACGGCATTCGCGTTTTGGACCTGTCGCGGGTGTTGGCCGGTCCCTATTGTACGATGTTTCTTGGCGATCTTGGCGCGGATGTTGTGAAGGTGGAACAACCCGGTGTCGGCGATGATACGCGCGGTTGGGGACCACCATTTGCCGGCGGCGAAAGCGCTTATTTCCTCAGTATCAACCGTAACAAGAAGAGTTTAACCCTCGATTTGAAAACGCCGGCTGGCGGGGATTTGCTGCGCCGTCTAGCGCAATCAGCGGACGTGTTGATCGAGAACTTTCGCCCTGGAACCATGGAACGGTACGGTCTGGGCGAAAAAGATTTGCGCGGCGCCCATCCGCGGCTGATTTATGCGTCGCTCTCGGCCTTCGGCGCCGACGGGCCGATGTGCGGCTGGCCGGGCTACGATCTTATCGTCCAGGCCTGGGGCGGCTTGATGAGCATCACTGGCATGCCCGACGGCGAACCCACTAAAGTCGGTGTCGCGATCATCGATGTCGTGGCGGGTCTGATGCTCGGTAAGGCAATTTGCGCGGCGCTCTACGCGCGCGAGAAACTCGGCGTCGGGCAAAAGCTCGACACCTCGTTGCTGGAAGCTCAAGTGGCCTGCTTAGTTAACGCCGGCAGCAATTACCTCCTCGGTGGCCAGATCCCCCGGCGCTACGGTAACGCGCACCCCAGCATCGTGCCTTATCAAAGCTTCAAGACCGCCGACGGCTATCTTGTTATCGGCGTCGCCAGTGAAACGATTTGGCAGCGCTTTTGCCCGGCCATCGGAAAAGCCGATCTGGCAGATGACCCGCGCTTTGCAAAAAACGCGCGACGCGTCGAAAATCGCGGCGAGCTGCTAAAAATGCTCGGGGAAATATTCCTGAGCCGCGATTCTCGAACCTGGTCGAAAATCCTCCGGGAGGCGCAAGTTCCCTATGCGCCGGTGCAGACCATCGATCAAGTTTTCAACGATCCGCAAGTTATTCACAGAAACATGCTCGCCGAGATCGAGCATCCGAGCGCGGGGAAAGTGAAGATGGCCGGCATCCCGGTAAAGTTTTCCGCTACCCCGGCAAGTTTGCGTCTGCCACCGCCGCGGCTCGGCGAACACACGACAAACGTGCTGGAGGATTGGTTAGGTATGAATCAGCAAGAGATCACGGCGCTGCGCCAGAAGGGCGTTGTATGAAAGGCATTTTCTTCGAAGGTTTTCACTCCGGGGACCGTTTTCTAACGGGCCGGCGCACGATCACCGAGCACGATATTTTGCAGTTCGTCACCTTGGTGGGACTTACCGAACCGTTATTTTTGGACCTCGAGTACATCAAGAAGGAAAGTATTTTCGGCGAGCGCATCGCGCCGGGAAGTTTGACTTTTGGCATGGCGGAAGGATTGACCGTGCAAACAGGGATTATCCACGGCACCGGCCTCGCTTTCGCCGGCCTGGATCACATGCGCCTTTTCGGTCCGGTTAAGGTCGGCGATACAATTCAGGTGGAGATCGAAGTGCTTGATACCAAGGCAGTGCCGCAGCGCGGCGGCGGCATCGTCCGTTACCGGCAATGTGTGAAGAACCAGCGCGGCGAAACCATTATGGAGTACGATGTCGCGCGTTTGATTCGCGGCGAGGGAAAGGTTGAGGCCTGAGCATGGCATCGGAAAAAGCGATGGCGCAATTTGGTGTATTGTTGCCGACGCGCGAGGCGGTCATGTCCGGATGGCGCGATCCGGCCGCGATTTATCAATTGGCGGAGCGCGCGGAGAAATTGGGGTTTCACTCGGTCTGGGTGGGCGACAGTCTCACCGCGCGGCCCCGGGTGGAAGCGCTGGCGACCTTGGCCGCCGTGGGCGCGCGCACGCGGCGCGTGCGTCTGGGCACATCGATATTTCTGGCGGCGCTGAGGCAGCCCGTGATGCTCGCCTATCAGCTCGCCAGTGTGGACTGGCTTGCCGGCGGGCGCGTCGATCTCGGCATCGGCTATGGCCGGCCCAACGACGCGGCTCATGAACTGGAATACCGCCATGTCGGCCTTACGTCGGAAAAGCGCATCAAGCGCAGCGAAGAGATCGTCACGGTATTGCGCCGGCTGTGGCGCGAGAACGACGTGACCCACGACGGCGCTTTTTATCGCTTTGAACATGTCACGCTGGAACCGAAACCGGCGCAGCCGGACGGCATTCCCGTTTGGCTCGCTTCCAATGAAGTCGAGGCGGGTCTCAAACGCGTAGCGCGGATGGGCGACGCCTGGATCAACAATATCAAGACGGCCCAGGCTTTCCGCGAATGTTGGAACAAAATACAGAACTATGCGGCGGATGCCGGGCGCGACCCGGGCGCCATACATCCGTCGATCTATATGACCGTTGCCGGCGGCGCTAAAATCGATGCCGAGGAAGGCATGGAGTTTCTAGCGCGGTATTACAACCGCTCTTACGAGGCGGTGGCGAATTCTATGCTGTGCGTCACGGGCACGTGGGATGAGGTGATCGACAAGATCGCCGCCTACCGCGAAGCCGGCGCGCGCACGGTGGTCTTGCGCTTTGCCGCCCGCGATCAAGTCCGCCACTTGGAAAGCTGCGCCGAGGCGTTGGCACGGCACGGCCTGATAAAATAATCCGGCAATAATTCGCTCGCCATACTTAAGGTTCCAATCAGTTCCAACCGTTGGAGACTTGTTTGTTCCGAACGACTGGAACTACTGGAACGATTGGAACGACTGGAACAAACGCGGAACGCGACCCGTCGGGCGCGTCCGCGCTAGGCGCGTAGCGCGGAAAGTTCGATGTCGATATTTTCTGCCCGCTGTATTTCAGCGAAGCGCTCTCGCACTGAATTGATGTTGGTCGAGATGGGGACGGCAATCTCGGCTTCGAGACGAAAAATTGGCGTGCCGCTGACCGGCGCCGCATAGGTTTCGGTTTCCATCGATTCGATGTTTACGCCCATACTGCTGAGCACGTTACTGATCTGGTGGACGATGCCGGGATGGTCCATGCAAGACGCGGTTAGTTTGTACGGCAGAAAAGCCACTGCGGCCTGTCTTATGGCCGGGGTCTTGATCGAGATCGTGAGGCCGGTTTCGGTTTCGATCTCGCGATAATCGCGGGCGATCTTGACGAGGCTGGCGCCGTCGCCGCCGATCAGGATGATCACCGCGAACTCGCCGCAGAATACGGCCATCTTGCTGTCCTCGATGTTGCAACCGCGGCGGGCGATAAACTCGGAAATCTTTTCCACCAAACCGACTCGGTCCGGGCCGACGGCGGTGAGGATCAAATGATTTGCGTCTGCCATGGGCTTAGCCTAAAGAATTTGTCCAGACAGTTCAAATCGTTCCAGCTGTTCAAACCGGATTCCGCAATTGCGCTCAGCAGGAAACGCGAGGCGGAAGTTCCACCTCGCTTCCGAGCTCCTCAGTTTAACTGCGGAATCCGGGTTCAAAGCGTCGGATCGGCGAGGTCCCCGGCAAATTGGAGTAACGGAATGATGGAGTATTGGAGTGTTGGATACGAAAAAAATATCACTCCAGTACTCCGATACTCAAGCAGTCCAGTGGCGCATTGCTCGGCTTTAGGTGGTGAAGAAGCCGTTCATGATCGCATCGTGCCATAATTGTGCCACCGGCGGCACAATACCTTGGGGCAAGTTTTCATCCTTCCAGCCCCAGGAATGGATGCCGGCGCCGAGGGATACGGCGCGTACCTTCGGGGGCGGGTTCAGTTGCGCGAAGAGCGGCAGCGATTTTCGGCAGCGATCTAGCGTTACGGTGTCATCGTTCATGCCGTGAATAGACAGAAAGTTCGGTACAGGCTTTACACCCGGACCGGACAGCTCACGGGTATAGCCGAGATAGCGATACACGAGGGCGGTGGTTTCCTGATTCGATAATTTCAATCGCGCCGCCGCCGCGCGCGCCGCCGCTTCCAGGGACCCTGTCGAGTTCTTATGGATGAAATCTTCGGCTTTGAAATTGGGACGTTTTTTTGCGCTTTCCCAACGTTCGAAAGTGAGTTCAATCAGCATCGGCAGTCCGATGTCGGTGTTCTTCATGCCTTCGTACATGTAGCGGGCAGTGTCGCGCCACGTGCGCAGGCGAAGCCGGTTGAATGGAAAGTCCCAGTCGTCGCCGCTTACGAGCGGATACATCCAGCCGAAGGGTGAACTGCCATAGCCGACCAGGCCGGCGACGTTCGCCACGCGTTGCGACGCCATCATGGCAAAGGGTCCGCCGGTGGAGTGGCCGTGGATGTAAATCGAATACTCACCCTCGGGAAATTGGCGGCGCGCGGTTTCTATGATCGCCGCTTCAAATGCCGCGGGCCATGCCGCCATGCGGTGGTAAAATTCCGTGCCGTCTTTTGCCGCGAGTGAAATCAACGTGCCGTATTCTTTCCGCTTTGATGCGTCTTGAACGATGGTGTACTGATCCTTGGTGATTCGCGTCTCCTTGCTCCAGAGCGGCGTGCGCGCTGAACCGTCGCCGTTGTCGACGTCGCCGGGCCAGTCTCGGGTCGGGTCAAGGAAGTAGAATCTTCCGGGAAAGGTCAGGGTTGCGGCCTTGATGCCGTACTTTTCCGGTAGCGCCCGGGCGATGCGTTCGACGGATTTGAAGTCCGATACGCCGCCGTGGAGTAAGAAAACACCGGCTTTTTTGCCGTCGGGGCCCATCGGTATTTGCGCCGGGTCGGCCGGCTCGTAGACGACGACTCCGATGTCCCATTCCATTTCTAGCGCAGAGATGCGAAAGATATCCTCGCGGACAACGATCGGAATATCGGGCAGCGAGATTACTTGCTTGCTGAGCTGCAAAACTTCATCGTGTGAAACCAGCGCGGGCGGTTCCCAGGTTGGCGTAGGTGACATGACTTGCTCCTTGACGAAAAGACTATTCACCGGACGACGGCTATGTCAACGCGCGTCGCTGAGCGCTTCTCGTAGGACCCGACCGGTGGCGTTTTTGGGCGCGGGAAGTCCCAAGAGATTGGCGAGGGTGGGGGCAAAGTCGATAAGGCGGACATCTTTGAGCCGCTTGCCCGCGGCGACGCCGGGGCCGTGGAGAACCATAATCGTGCGCATGGACGGTCGCGCAGGATGGAAGCCGTGCTGGCCGTAGGGCTCCCGCGGCGCTATGATTTCGCCGGGGCCGGTGCGAGCGTCGAAGTCATAACCCGGCTGAACGTCCAGATATATATCGCCGCCGGCCTCGCCGCCGATAGCCATTTTTTCACCGTCGCTTTGGGCGTCATACATCGCCGTGATTACCGGTTTGCCAGCGTCGCGAATTGCCGACAATGCGCCACGCAAACGTTTAACGACAGTGGCCCGTTCTTTTTGGCTGACGATGCCGTTTTTCCGATCGGTGGAATTGATCAATAGATAGCCGTTGTTTATCGGCGGATAGAACACTTTGGTTCGCGCCAGGTCAGGTTGCCCCTTGTCGTTAAGCACAAGCAGCCCTTCGCGTTCCAGCACCCGGTTGATCGCAATCAATTTACTAACGCCTTCCGCGCCGTGATCGGATATCAGTGCGATCAGAGTATCTTCAGGCCGGTTGGCCAGCACGGCGCCGAGAAATTCATCGGACGATTTATAGATCTCTTCTAAATTTCGCAGCGCAGCCGCGGCTAGCCTTTCATCCGTGCGGCTTGCAGGGTCGATATAACCGCGCCACAAATGCTCTCCTTCATCAGGGAACGGCGTGTAAAGAAAGAGCAGATCCCACGGTACGCCGTTTATGGCCCACAGGGCCGTTTGCTTGAGCTGCCGTTGCGCCATGCCCACGGTTTCGAGGTAACGGGCTTCCGCGGCGCCGGTGCCACCGGCGGCCAACGTCGGTCCCAAGGCACCTTCCTGATAGAGGAAACTCGCTCCGTTGCCGATGAATGCGCCAGCGGCGGCTGCATAATCGGCGGCGAATTCGATAGGAAAAATCATGCTCCGCGCCGGACGCGTATAATAAAGCAAAAAATCGCCGGCGTCGGATTCAAGTTTGAAGAGCCGCATATAAACTGTCGCTTTTTCACCGCCGCTGGTTCTTATTTCGATGGGCCCGCCCCACAGGCCGCGCGCCAGATTCGCTTCGCCGGCTTTTATTCTCGCCGCGACCTCCGTGCCATCCCGCGAACCCGTCACCACAAGGGTGTCATAGTCGGCGTGACTGTCCGCGGGGTCATCGATGAACAGGCCAAAGAGGGCCGAAGCGCCGATGCTAAATTGAATCTCCAGGGGCGGTTTGGCGCTGAGTGGAAGATTCTTCCATGAAGTTGCCACCTGCAAGGTGACCGCGCGGCGGTTTACGACACCGTCGCGCCCGCCATAGCCATCGTAGCCAAGCAGCTTCACCGCACCCGCAGAGAGCTCACGGCCGAACGGCACATGGGCCAGTACCGCCTTGCGCCCGGCGCGCAGCGCCGTTGCCCAGATCGGCTCGGCGCGCAGCGGCGAGCTCAGGAAGGACAGGTTGTTTTCGAGTATAGTATGCTGATGCGCCGGAGCACGGGGTTGGCGGTTGCCGCTAATGCCGGTCTGCCGCGGCGGTGCGCCGCTCCAGATCGCCGCGAAGCCGGGCGCGGTTTTGGGGGGATAAACCGATATGACATCATCAGCGAAGGCGCCGCCGGCAATGAGTTTCGCCATATTGGGAAGTTTTCCCTCGCTGAGCATCTCGCGTACGAACGACGCCACGGCGCCGTCCCAACCCATAACAATGGCTTTGGGCGCCGTCTGGGCGCGGAGAATTGGCGCTGGCGCCAGCACCGCAAAGATTGTCAGGGACAGCGTCGCTACGAATCGTCTGGATTTACATGACATAGAGTTGAAGTATGCCCAAAGAGTCGCGACGTTGTCTATGGGCTCGTTCGTATTTCCGCCGCGGCATGCGCTGGGCAGGGCATGGGCATTGATTTACTAATGAGTTCGTTATTTAGAGACTATGTCGCTAGTGTGCGACCGAGAGGCGAGCCCTTCCGATCGCGGTCAATGGTTCTCTGCCTTGCCGGCCACCACCCCGTCCTCTCCATAGGTGGAAATGCCCGTTGGCAGGGCCTGAAAACAACCTTTGCGCTCCTGTGCCCGCGCTCTCCAGGTCTCACCCCTCGGTCGCTGTTTGGTTACTCAATTGTGGACTCCTTAATAACTTCGATCGGGGAGGCTCTCGATGGTTAAGAAAGTTCCAATGTTGCTCGAAAAACACGGTCACAGACGCATCGACGACTATTATTGGTTGCGCGAGCGGGAAAATCCGGAAGTCATCGCTTTCCTCGAGGCCGAAAACGTCCTTGCGGAAAAGCAGATGGCTCATGCCAAGGCGCTGGAGGAAAAGCTCTTTGAGGAAATCAAGTCACGGTTCAAGCAAACGGACATGACCGTGCCCTACAAGCAGGACGGCTATTTTTATTACACGCGTTACGAGGAGGGGAAGGAGTACCCAATTTACGGGCGCAAAAGGGGTGCACTGGATCAACCCGAGGAGATCGTGCTCAACGGCAACGAACTGGCTGAGGGGCATGAGTTTTTTTCAATCGGTGGCTGGGCCATGAGCTCCGCTCAGGACATCGTCGCCTACGCCGTCGATACACAGGGGCGGCGCATCCACACGATTTATTTCAAAGACCTGCGCACGGGCAAACTTCTGACGGATGTGCTGCCGGAAGTGACGGAGAACCTAACCTGGGCCGAGGACAACAAGACGGTTTTTTACGCCAAGCAAGATCCGGCGACGCTCAGGGCTTTCCAAATTTATCGCCATGTGCTTGGCACAGACTGCCGGGAGGACGCACTGGTTTTCGAGGAAAGCGACGAAACGTTCTCCGCGTGGGTGTTCAAGACCAAGTCAAAAAAATATCTGATGATCGTCTCATCGCAAACGCTCAGCCAGGAGTACCGCTACCTTGAAGCCGGTAATCCATCAGGGGAGTTCAAAATTTTCTTAGCCAGGGAGCGGGACCACGAATATCACGTCGACCATTTTCAAGAGCGGTTTTTGATCCGCACCAACGACGGAGCCAAGAATTTTCGCCTCATGTGGACGCCGTTGGAGCGTACGGGAAAAGAACACTGGCAAGAGATCGTGCCGCACCGCGAAGACGTCTATCTGAGTGATTTCGCCGTCTTTAATGATCACCTGGTCCTCGAAGAACGCGCGCGCGGCCTGACGCAAATCCGCGTGATGCCTTGGGCGGGCGGCGAAGGGCATTATCTTGAATTCACCGAACCGGCGTACCGGGCGCATCTCGGCTTGAACCCGGAACTCGATACGGCGACTGTGCGCTTCGAGTATACTTCGATGAAGACGCCGGTGACGATTTACGACTATGACATGGACACGCGACAGCGCGTGCTGCTCAAACAAGAGGAGGTGCTCGGCGGCTTCGATTCGAACGACTATGTAACCGAGCGTCTCTACGCGCGCGCCGCCGACGGCGCGGAGATTCCTTTATCCATCGTATACCGCCAGGGGTTAAAGAAAGACGGCCAAAATCCGCTATTGCTCTACGGCTATGGCTCTTACGGTTTCAGCATTGACGCGGCTTTCGCGTCCCCTCGGCTCAGTTTGATCGACCGGGGCTTTATTTATGCCCTTGCTCATATCCGCGGCGGCCAGGAGCTTGGCCGGCGGTGGTATGAGGACGGCAAACTCCTGAAGAAAAAAAATACCTTTACGGATTTTATCACCTGCGCGGAGTTTCTGGTGCGCAAAAAGTTTACCAGTCCGGATAGGCTATTTGCCATGGGGCGCAGCGCCGGCGGCTTGCTCATGGGCGCGGTGGCCAACATGTGTCCCGGGCTGTTCAAAGGCGTGGTCGCTGAAGTACCGTTCGTCGACGTGGTCACGACGATGCTCGACGCATCGATTCCGTTGACCACCGGCGAGTACGACGAGTGGGGCGACCCCGGCCAAAAACAATACTACGATTACATGCTCTCCTATTCACCCTATGACAATGTGCAACCCAAGGCCTATCCGCATTTGCTCATCACCGGCGGCTTACACGACTCCCAGGTGCAATACTGGGAGCCCGCCAAGTGGGCAGCGAAGCTCCGCGAGTTGAAGACGGACAACAATCGACTGCTGCTCAAAACCAATATGGACGCCGGCCACGGCGGGGCCACGGGCCGTTTCCGCCGCCATCTAGAGACCGCGTTTTCGTACGCGTTTTTACTCGATCTGGCGGGGATCAAGGAGTAACTAAGGCTTAGACTGAAAGTTGTCGCTACTCGCGCAAATTTTCGGAAGACTCACCACGGAGGCGCGGAGGACATAGAGGGATGAGATAACAAACAATTACTCTGCGCTCTCAGCGTCTCTGCAGTGAAATTTTTTCTCTTTCTTCGGTTGCGGCTCTGCCGCGCTAAGCCTTTGCGCGGTTCATATTTCTGTTCACGGCTCTTGGGGCGCTTAAAGCGCGGTACGCGGACGCAGAGATAAGGTTTCATGCCGTCTCGCAGACGCGCGGGGAGGAAGCGATCGAACAGGCCTACGAGCACCAGGGCAGCAAGGGGTGAAGGGGGACTGCCAGCGAAAAGAGCCGGATGCTCGGTCGGTTGAAGTTGGTTGGGCAACGGAGAATAGCGGGAGTTGCTAATGGGCTATAAACCGAAGGCCTGACCCCCGCACTGTCCGCGCCTGAAATTCTATAGTGAACTCGGTTCGTTCGGTCAATGTTTACCCTTGAGGCTTCCAGGGAATGAACGGTACTGAGAATTTTGTTTTCGCTAGCGCGTTTTCGATCTGACCGAGATCTGACGATGGGATGGAGTAGACTGCCTCGATCGTCCGGCGGCGCAACGTCACCGCATCGGCGCTTCCGATGCCGCCCAGGCTCAACGCGCCCGCGGCCGTCTTTATATCTGTTTCAGAAAGCTGCCGCAAAAACGCGATCAAGACCATGCGTCGTGCTTGATCGCTGCCGATCGACCGGGACGCCAAGAGCCTCGCTGCTTCACCGGTGGCTACCCCGTGGGTGATGGCGGCGTAGAGGAAATCGTTATTCCTATTCCTGGCCGCACCGGCGTTAACACCAAAGCGAACATCGAAGTCGGAGAGCACCGGGCCAACCACGAGTATCGGCGATTCAGGGTTACTAGCATCCCTTCCCACCGGCACGAGGGCGAACACGCTTTCCTTGTACGCTGCACTTATCTCGACCGGGTCTGGGGCTTTGGGATCTACCTTGATAGCGATGGCAACCTTGGTATCTTCGTAAAAGGCAAAACTGCCGCAGCCGTTCAACAGGCAGAGCAACGCCGTTATGCCAGAAGCTCGTCCGATCCATTGGGTCAATCTGGTTTGTCGCATCGCTAGCCTCTACTGTTTGCTGCATCGGCACTCTTTGTAGCCGGTGGAGTGACACCGTTTGGGCTAGGCTGGGGGATCTTCAACCCCGGGCAGACGAAATTGCGGTACTCATCATCGCTACTGGCCGCGGCAAGCGCCACGAGGCGCTGAGCATAGCCGTAGGCCGGATCCCCCGTCGCGAGAACCTCTCGAAACGAGTTGACCCCGCCCAAACTTGCCTTGACCTGTGTGCAGAAAACCGTATTGGGAAGTTCCGCCGGCAATTGCATAGGCTGACGGGTCGCTTCCGCTTTCGCTTTCGCGTCAAGTATGTCCTTTATTTCTGGTGGCATCAAAACCACGAGACGGCGCGAATAACCAAGCGTCAGGTGGCCACTGGGGGTATCGCCGGCCACGTTGCCAGAAATGTCTACGCCGACAACAGTCCGGTGATAATGATATAGGGTACGGCCGCAGCCAGCGGATATCCCGCAGATTGCCGCCAATATTGATAGAGTTTTCAGCATGAACGCTCCATTTGCGTGCTCACGCACGCGTAGACAGGGGATTCGGGAATAAACATAAGATCATGAAATGCGTCACGATCCACAGGCGCCGGCCGCGTTGCCGTGAGGCGCTGAAACCCGAGCGTTAGCCCGGCTTCAGGCGCGCCGAGGTGAAGATCTATGCCGCCGATCTCGACGTCGCGAAGCAGAGCCCGGTCTAACGAGACCGGTGGAAGCAAGAACAGATACCAACCAGCCGCGGGCTTCGCGGCTTCTTCTTCCGCAAAGAGATAGCTACGTTTTGCGGCGCCGAGACCGAAACCGGGATCGTCCGCCAGCGCAGTTCGCACATGCCCGCCTATGGTGTAAGTCTCCAGCACCCAACCCCCTTGCACGAGCGATACCCGGCCGGCGATCGCGCCCACCGGACCGATGGTGCAACCGGCAACAACAAACGCTGCTCCGACAACAACGAGAGTCGTCATCAACAGACGGGCCCGTAGGCAAAGAGACGATGAGTGTTCAGCTTTCATGTTTACAATTTTGTGTCGCCCTCGCCAGGCAATGAGGCGCCGCGCGACGATCCGGAAACATGATTGACTGGGTCGTACTTGAATTGACGGAAGTTGTCAATCGTGAATTTTTTTCGAGTGGCTCCATGAATCTTAGCCTTAGGGACGCTGTTGACTAAGGAGACAAAGTTTGGTATTGAAGAGAAATCCTTACTGGAAGATCATTTCATGCCGAGACAAGCGCGACTGGATAGCCCGGGGACGCTGCACCACGTGATGATTCGTGGGATTAATAAGCGGCGGATTTTCGATGACGAGCAGGATCGAAAGGAATTCGTCAGACGACTGGCCGCATTGGCCGAGGGAACCTGCACGCCGATCTATGCCTGGGCGCTGATGCCCAATCACGCCCATCTGCTGGTTTGCAGTGGAGCTCAGGGGTTAGCCCAATTCATGCGGCGGCTGCTGACGGGCTACGCCGTGAGCTACAATCTGCGTCATCGCCGGCACGGCCATTTGTTTGAGAACCGTTACAAGTCGATCGTCTGCGATGGCGACAGTTACTTTACCGAGCTAGTGCGCTACATCCACCTAAATCCCTTACGAGTCGAGTTGGTGAAGGACGTGAGACAACTGGAGCGCTATCCGTATTGCGGCCATGGGACGATTCTGGGGACGCAATCCAACCCTTGGCAGGACCGTGACAGCGTGCTGGCGCAATTTGGCAAACGAGAAGCTGAGGCGCGGGAGGCGTACCGGGGCTATGTAGTCGAGGGTGTGGCGCTCGGGCGGCGGCCGGAGCTGGTCGGAGGCGGGCGGAGTCGGTGGGGTGGCGAATGGTTTTCCGTCGATGGGCAACGTCGGCGGCGTGAGCGGGAGTCCAGCGATGAAAGAATCTTGGGGAGCGGACAGTTCGTGGAGCGTGTTCTTAGAGAGGCGGATGCGCGCACGGTCCGGCAGGATGCGTTAAGGAGGACAAAGCGCCATGCGGAGCGTAGGGTGGCCGAGGGCTGCAAGAAGAATGGGGTGTCGCTGACGGAACTTCGAAGCGGGAGCCGCCGGGGCAGGCTGCCGGAGATCAGAGCCAAAATCGTTCGGGGATTGGTGGAGGATTACGGTTTAACGCTGGCCGAGGTGGCGCGTCAAGTTGGGATCTCGACGTCGGGGGTCTCGAAGATCATGGCCCGGAGTTTGTCCCGTTAGTCATCAGCGTCCCTCAGGAAAGCGAGGATCATCAAGGAAAAGAAGTTCAGAGATCGGATCGAAAAGATCGTTGCCAGTATTGGCCAACTCCAAACTTGACCCCTTAGCTAACCCTTCGTGCGATTGACCACTTGCCGGTTCGACGATATAGCTCCACCTCAGCGCAAGAGGGTGCTTAGATTTGTTATTTGTACGTGCAAAAGCAATCAGACCCAGCGCTACCGCGGTGCAGGCCAGGAACAACCCGATTGTCCCGATGATGCGATCCGCTTACCTTAAGGTCGGTGCGCTAGCCGCCCTATACTTGCTCTGGCTGGCCACCTGGCTCGTACTCGGCAATGAGGCGTATGGTCCCGGTCGGCATTACTGGGACCAAGCTGCCGCGGCCGCCGTCAGCGGAATCATCGCCTTCCACGCTTCCCGACGCAGGCCCCGTCCCTACCCGGGGTTTTTCGTCATGCAGGGCCTTGCGTTCCTGCTGCTGGCAGGGTCGTGGGTGACCTACCAGGTGTCCAGCGGCTCCTCCGCACGCGTGGCGATTTCGCAGCAAGGTGCTAGCGGCGAGTTATCCGATCTGATCTCCGATTCGCTCTACGCCTCGTGTGTTTTCGTGCTGATGTGCGCATGGGGCTATCTCGCCTTAGAGCGGTGGCATGGCCGGCCACTGTCCTTGCTTACAACGATGGTGTTTGCGGCATTGATGGCCGGCCTAGGGGCGATCTTCGCGAGCTTCTACTACCAGCAGTACGGTCATCTCCTGAACACCGCGCTCGGGCGGCTCGACGCCGTCACCGCCGCGCTCGAATTCGCGGTTCTCGCGACCGGGCTGCTCTGTATGCTGCTCAAGGAGCCCCCGGTTGTGGTCTGGATGCTCGTCGGAACGGTGATCCTGATGGCGGGCGACATGGCATACAGCGTCGCCACTGTGCCGCAAACAATTGAGGCAGTCTGGATGCTAGGGCAGTTCCTGCTGCTGTCAGCCATGGTTGGGATGTCGGGGGAGCGCATCCGCAATACAATCGAGTCCGCTGCGTCGACGGGTGCAGGAGCCGAGGCGTCCGGGCGCTCGGGTCTTTCTGGAATCCTGATTCTGCTGTCCCTCGGGGCGGTCTTGCTGTCTCCGCTGGTCTGGTTCCTGCCCGTCGATGCGGTGTGGAAGCCCTTCTTTTCCGTGCTTTTCATCGTTGCGCTTGTCACGATCCTTGTTTGGATCACCGATCGCTTCGATGACGCCGTAGCCTACTTGCGAGGGTATGTGCGGCGCGTCCACCAGTCGCATCTGTTGTCTGAGGATTGGCGAGGTGCCTCGCCCCGAATCGGGACGGCGTTGCGCTCTACGGGGCTCGACGTCTTTCTGGGCGAGTTCCGCGATTCGGCTGCGCGATTGAAGCAGGACGTGCTGTTCCTCGGACCTGAGAGGCTCTACGCGCCCCCCAAAGACCGCACCGGTCCGCGCAAGGCATCCTGCTTTATCGTGATGCCCTTCAGCCAGGAGTGGTCTGCCGACGTGCACCGGATATTGGCAAGAGCGTGCGAAGCCGCGGGCGTGCGCCCAGTGCGTGGGGATGACCTGTTCACCCCCACCGACATCCTCGAAGACATCTGGCAAAGCATCAATGCAGCCGACTTCGTCATCGCCGACATCACCGGGCGCAATCCGAATGTGCTTTATGAGCTGGGGATCGCACACACATTGGCGAAACCGGTGCTCATCCTCTCGAAGGAAGCGGCCGACATTCCAATCGACCTAGCCACCCGGCGAGTGATTCTGTATGGGCAGAAGGCCGACGCTTGGCGCGAAGACCTCGCGCGCATGGTTCAGGAGGCGATCGCGAAAGTTGTCGAAGATTACGGCCTCACCGGCCGGCAGTAGCCCCACAGTGAGCGGGAGTCGCCGTGCGCCGGGATGGTCAAGAAAAAAAGGCTAAGAGATCGAATCGAAAAAATCGTTGCCAGTATTAATCAGCTCCATACTTGACCCCTTGTGAGGAACTGCGCCATGCTAACCCGGGAGCGAGCGGTTTCTCCGCTCTCGAGTAACCGGCTATTATCCGTGGTTGATTTCCGTGCATACATTAACCCGTCGGGAGTGAAAGGAGACGCGCTCAACTGTCCCGATGCGGTCCGCAAAGGGCTCAAAGGCTTCGCTTTGGAACGCGAGATAATTGGCGCCGGCAAAAGGCCGAAATTTCTGCGCTCGCAGAAGGTGTTCAAATCAATCGTCCCGGACCCCAAAAATGCGCACGACCCGAACGACCCGACCAAGCCGCAGGCGTTCTATACTGACAAATTCCCCGTGCAGAGCTTTCTGTGGGGCGACTACGGGGCATCGCCCGGCACGAGCTACCGTTTCCGTATCCTGCCGATGTTCGGCACGCCCGGCGCGCTGACCACCGATCCGAAGGACGAGATCAAGCTCGAAATCACCACCGAGAAGGAATGGGAGCCGGGCGAGACCCATGGCGTCTGGTTCAACCGCGGCGCGATCGCGAGCCAGAAATTTTCTGAGGAATTCGGCAACAAGCCGCCGCAGAACATCAACGATCCAGAGAATAAGGAGGTCCAACGGGTTGCTCGAAGCATGCCTCGGCTTCATCAACGAGACCAAGCCGGGCGATGCGCTGCGCGTCGCGGCCTACGAGTTCACCTATGCGCCGATCCTCAATGCGTTCAAAGCGTTGATCGACAGGGCATCGACGTGCCGATCGTCTATCACGATACGGCCGACTCGGGAGAAACGAACGAAGGGCCGATGCGCGCGGCGGGACTTTCGATCAACGATCAGAAGATCACCTACCGGCGCTCGAAGACGAAAATCCCTCACAACAAGTTCATCGTGCGGCTGAAGGGCGGCACCGATCCAGTCGAGGTGTGGACGGGCTCGACCAACTTCACGCCCTCCGGCTTCTTCGGGCAGACCAATGTAGGCCATCGGGTCGCCGACGCGGAAACCGCGCAGCAGTACTTCGCGTTCTGGGAGGTGGTGAAGACCGATCCCGAACTGAAGGATGCACGCGCTGCGCTTGCGGCGCTGACCCCCAATCCAGCCGAGGCGATCGAGGAGAAATCGGTGGTACGACTGTTCTCGCCGCGCGCCAAAGTCGAGATGCTCGGTTGGTACGGCCGGCGCATGCTCGACGCCGCCAACTCGGTGTGGTTCACCGCGGCCTTCGGCGTCAGCAAGGACCTGATTGAACCCATTGCGAAGATGCGCAATCAGATGCGCTTCGTGCTGATGGAGAAGCCGGCACCGGAAGACCAGAAGAAGAGGCTCACCGCAAAGACCACGCCGAAGAAGGCAAGTAAGAAAACGTCCAAGAAGAAGACCGGCAAGGCTGCGAAGAAAAAGGCCTTAAGACGATAGACAATATTGAGCAAGCTGTAAATCGGACCGGAAGTTTTAAATCGACGAAAGGGCGTTTGCTTCCGTTATTAACTCTGGCGCTCGCCGGATGGCTCACAAATGCCAAAACTAACAAGAAAACATTTCGCTCCTGGAAGGTCATTAACGCATGATCGGCCCCTGGTTAATGGCTACGATCACCCCAGGGTTTTATGGAATGAGGGTTTTCCCCGGAGAAACAGATGTCAAAAAGTGACCCCTATGCAAATCAGGTAAAAAATTGGCGCAGGTAATTCATTTTCTGGCGCTGATTACTATGTGATTTCGCGTGGCAACGGGCGCCGGGAGATATTTCGCTTGGAAAGAGATCGTTTCCTTTACTTCGACCTGTTGAAGCGATAAGCCAAAAAGCTATCGACGTCGATAGCACTTCAACATTGCATCGTCGAGATAGATAGTGATGCCAGTCTTCCCAACCTCGGGATCTGGGTCTGAGAGAGAAGCTGCTTACGGCCGAGATGGTGCGCAAGATTATTCGCGAAGAGCTTTCTGCTCGAAGATTTCATAGAGCGGATAGCCATCCGGGTGCGCCTGTTGTTCGGGAGTACGCACGGTATGAGCGGCGAGTGGTGCAGGCGCCACCGGAACGTGTTGTCGGCGCAGTGGCGCGGCAGTACAAAGTAGGGCGACTTGACGCGAGCAAATTTCTTTTTCTGGAGGGCGACGGGCGGTCGAAAAAATTGCAGCACGAAGTTTAGGAGTATAAATATGCCAACCCGTCGTGTTCTTCGTGCCTTCGTGGGGAGTCCCAGTTTTACCCGTTTTGCACGATTGGAACATTTGGAACGGCTGGAACGGTTGGAACTTTTTGAACCCTATTCAAGGGTACACTTTACCCAGCGTGAAAAGCGCTTTGAGCGCTTTGTCTACGCTCCAGTCGGTGCCGATCACGCGGCTTGGCGGCAGGCGGAGCAGACGTCCTTGGGCCGGGTTTGGCGAGCCGGGAATAAAGACGATCAGCTGCGCGGCATCGCCGGTACCCTCTGCGGCGGTAACCAGACCGACCTCAGCTCCTCCTGTGCCCTGGTCATGCACCAGTACAACCCGCTGAAACAGCGCGCCTTCGCCGGATTCCAAACCGAGGATTTGCTTGAGCGTGCGGTAGAGCATGCCCAGGCCGGGAAATTTTGATAGCGCGGTATCGAGTAAATTCCACAACCAACGGCCGACCACCGTCGTGAGCGTGAGTCCCAAGAGGTAGAGCAGCAAAATGACGGCCAGCAAGCCTTCGCCGGGAAAATAGAACTTCGCCGGAATGACCGGACTCAACGATCTCTCGACGAAGACAATCAGAAGGATCGTGCCGCCGACGGGGAGCAGGGTGACGAGGCCGGTTAAAATACAAAGTATGACGTGGCGGTAAATGTTATCCATTGAGATTCTCGGGGCGAAAGTCGCACTCGTCTCTCGCCGTCGTGCTCGGATGAACACCAATTCGGCTGGCCGGCTGGATCAATCGGACGGCGGTTTCCGTTTTTGAGCCCATTGCAGCATGCGTTGTTGAATTTGCTTTTCTTCGCCGGAGTCCGACGGGAGATAATATTTGCGCCCCGCGAGCTCCTTCGGCAGGTGTTCCTGCTCCACCAGGTGATCGGGAAAGTCATGGGCATATTTGTACCCTTTGCCGTATCCGAGTTTTTCCATGAGATCCGTGGCTGCGTTGCGCAGATGCAGCGGCACCGCTAACGCGCCTTTTTCTTGCACGTCTTTCGCCGCCGCCAGCATCGCTTTGTAGGATGCGTTGGATTTGGGCGCGGTGGCGAGATAGGTGGCGGCTTGAGCCAGCGGAATGCGGCCTTCAGGGAGCCCGACGAAGTGAACGGCATCCTTGGCCGCGACGGCCAATTGCAGCGCCCTTGGATCTGCGTTGCCGACATCTTCGGCCGCGAAAATGACCATGCGCCGGGCGATGAATAGCGGGTCTTCGCCGGCTTCAAGCATGCGCATCATCCAGTAAAGCGCCGCGTCCGGATCGCTGCCACGCAGGCTCTTGATAAACGCGGAGACGACGTTGTAGTGCTCCTCTCCCGCTTTGTCGTAGCGCAGCGCTTTTCGCTGCAAGGCTTCTTGGGCATTTTGCAAAGTGATGATCTTGTCCTTGCGCGCCAGGGCGGCTGCGATCTCCAGGGCATTTAGTGCCGCGCGCGCGTCGCCGTGACTCTGCCGGATGAGGAAATCCCGCGCTTCGGCATCGATAGATAACCCCATGGCGCCTAATCCCCGTTGCGCGTCGGATAGGGCGCCGTCGGTGATCTTGGCGACATCGTCATCCGTAAGTGATTGCAACACCAAGACCTGGCAGCGCGAGAGCAGGGGAGAGATGACTTCAAAGGAAGGATTCTCGGTCGTCGCGCCGATCAAGATTAGAGTGCCGCGCTCGACGTAAGGAAGAAAGTTGTCTTGCTGCGATTTGTTGAGATGATGAATCTCATCGACGAACAGCACCGTGCGCTTGCCGAGACGTTGCAGATCTTGCGCCTCTTGAAAAATTTTTTTCAGGTCTTTCACCCCGGAAGTGACGGAGGAGAATTGAACGCAAACAGCGCCGGCCGAGCGAGCGAGGAGTTGCGCCAAAGTTGTCTTGCCGCTGCCCGGCGGACCCCACAGGATGAGCGATCGCAATTCGCCGGCGTTGACCAATTCACGAAGCAGCTTGCCCGGAGTTAGCAAATGCCCTTGACCGACAAATTCCTCGAGCGCGCGCGGGCGCATTCTGTCGGCCAGAGGAGGAAACTCAGTTCGCGACTTTGCCGGTGTGTCGTCAAAGAGATCCATGACATCAGGCTAGCACAAGTGGGCCGGAATATTACACCCAGCGGAGCCATCGGGGTGATCCTCCCGACCCGGTAGGCTGGTGCAAAAAACTCACATACTTCATTGCGCTCAATCGCTTGATCGGAACTGGAGTGCTGGGTTCGAAACCCGATATTCCGATACTACTTTACTCCAACGCTCCGATTCATTTGCCCGCCTCGCTTTTGAGAACTTTTCGAGCAGCCTGCAACTGAGTTTTTTCAGCATCCTGCTATGGCCGCTTTCGTTACACGTAACGGGGTGGTATGTTGCAAATTAACAGGGCATCAAGGGATGGCGAGAAAAACCAACAATTATGGTTCTTTTTCGACTCAGGGCGGCGTCAGAACCGTATTGTTCCCCAATTCATCGATTTCGGGAAAACTCAGTTACAATCTGCCGGTAAAGATCGACAGCCGGTTTACCGGTGAGCTGAAAGCGACCGAACTTCTAGTTATTGGCGCCAACGCTCAGGTCGACGCATATGTTTCCGCGCGCCAACTCCAGCTGGAGGGCAAACTGAGCGGTAATGTTCAAGTCATCGGCTGCTTCGAGATCATGCCGGGAGGCAGGTTTCAAGGCGAAGTTAAGGCGGCGGAAATAAAAATTCACCCTGGAGCGGTATTCGATGGCAAGGGGCAAATCCTCGGTGTGCGTTAAACGGCCGGGCGCGGCTTCCGGTCATTCTTCGCCCGTTAACCGGGCCGCCTTGCCGGATCGCTGCCGCAAGAAATATAGCTTGGCGCGGCGGACTTTACCACGGGATACTACTTCAATTTTGTCGATGCGGGGTGAGTGGAGCGGGAAGACGCGCTCGACGCCCACGCCGTAAGAAACCTTGCGTACCGTAAAGGTAGCGCGGTTACTCCCACCGGAAAGTCCAATCACTGTCCCCTCAAAAACTTGAGTGCGCTCTTTTTCCCCTTCGATGACCTTGACATGGACCCGAACGGTCTCGCCCGGACGCAGGGCGGGAATTTCCCCTTTGGCTTGCTCCGATTCCAATTGATTTACGATATCCATGGCTTGCTCCTGCAGCGCTTTCCAGCGCGCTGTAATGATCTTAGTCGCGTCTCAGCAGCCGGTCCAACATGATTGCCGCCGCCGACCGCACTGACAAGTGGTTATAATCCGCAGTTCCTTCGATGGGCTCTAGGACGTAATTTGCCTGCGCGAAGACGCTTTCGGCTAATCCCCATCCGGTTCCAAGCAGGATCAGGAAAGGGCGAGCCTCTCTTATTAACATTTCTTTGAGCGCCGCGAAAGAGATCCGGCCCTCGCCCGCCCGCGCCGAAGTGACGATGACGAGCGGCTTTTCTCCAGTCTGTCCCTCAATATCGATCAGCACGTCATCCAGCGAGTCGCGGATGCGCGCCACTGACAGCGCTTCCTTGCGGGTCGTATTGTATTGGCTGCCGTAGCCAATTTCCCAGTGCTCGAGGATTTTGAGCGCGAGTTTTTGCAGTGCCTTCACCGGCGTGACCACGTAAAAGGCTCTGACGCCGTAAGTGCGGGCCGAGCGGGCGATGTCATGAATATCCATGTTCGTGACCGCCGTGGTGACGACTTGCTTGTTCTTATCATAGACCGGGTGATGGAGCAGGGCCAAGAAAACCGGCGCCTGGGCGGCCTTGAACTCGCGGCGGTGCTGTACCGTACGCTCGTACCTGGCCACTAGATCGGGGCGGCGCTGGCGCGTGATCGCGAGACTTTGCTGATGCCGCCATTGCCGAATCCGTTCGTGATCCCCGGACAGCAAAATTTCCGGAACTCTCATGCCGCGAAAATCTTCCGGCCGAGTATACTGCGGATACTCGAGAAGTCCGTCCGTGAAGGACTCGTCGGCCGCGGATGCTTCGTTGCCGAGCACACCGGGAATCAGCCGGGACACCGCGTCGATGACCACCAGGGCCGCTGGTTCGCCGCCGCTCAACGTGTAATCGCCGACGGACAACTCTTCGTCAACGAACGACTTTACCCGCTCATCTATGCCCTCGTAGCGACCGCAAACCAGAACGATGTGCTCTTCCAGGGCCAGGCGAGCCGCGATCTCTTGGTTGAAAACTCGTCCCTGGGGCGAAAGCAAAACAATCCGGCTTTTGCCGGAGCGGTTGCGGATTTCCTCTATGGCTGCAACCAGCGGCTCGACTTTCATAACCATGCCTTGGCCGCCGCCATAGGGATAGTCATCGGTCATTCGATGGCGATCGGTGGCGTAGCCCCGCGGGTCCACCAGGCTAATAGATATGAGATTTTTCTCCTGAGCTTTCCTGAGAATGCTATGGCTGAGCGGAGAGTCGAATATCTGAGGGAATATGGTGACGACGGTGAAATGGGTCATGGGCTCGAAGACTCAAGTTCAAGGTTCAATGTTCAACGTAACGCGCCTCTGGCGCGCGGTTTAAAGTTCAATGTTCGAGGTTCAAAGTGGGGACGGGACGTTGAACGTTGAACTTTTGAACCTTGAACTCCAACTGTTGTTGGTTAAAGATTTAACAGCCCGTCCGGCGGGTCGATGATCATTATCCCGGCATCGAAGTCGATATTCTCAACGATCTCCTTCACCGCCGGGATCAGGTATTCTCTGCCGCTGCCAGCGACAACGTAGATTTCCGCGCCGCCTGCAGACCAAGTCCGGGTAACCGTTCCGAGCCGATTCCCCCGCCTGTCGAAGACCTCGAGACCTATGGCTTGAAAGTGATAATACTGGCCGGGCGCTAGTGAAGGCAGAGACGCTTCGGCTACGCAAATCGCTGCGCCAACCAATGGTCTAGCCGCGTCGATACTGTCGACGCCATAAAGCTTGAAGATAATCTGGCCGTTGTGCAGCCGATATGCCACAAGCCGGTGCGACGACCGCGCGCCGTCTTGCTCGAGGTAAACTTCCCGGATCGAATTGAACGCGGTGGTTTCCGGGTTGAAGGGTTTTAGTTTCAACCACCCTTCAAGTCCGTGAGTTGTGACGATCTCCCCAAGGGGAACCAGCCGCTCAGACACGGGTTTGGTGGACGAAATGGGCTTAGGGTTCTTCAACGATCTCGAGGACTACTTTGCGGTTGGTTCTCGAAGCCGCGGCGTTCAGGATAGTCCGAATTGATTTCGCCGTCCTGCCTTGTTTGCCGATGATCCGTCCGAGGTCTTCCTTGGCCACTTTCAACTCCAGGACGGACGCTGAGTCCCCTTCGGTTTCCTTGACCTCGACGGCGTCCGGCCGGTTGACCAGGGATTTTGCCAGGTATTGGACTAAATCCTTCATGAAGGAGGTGGCCTCCTTTCGGAATATTTAGCCTGCTTTCTTCTCTTTCTTAATCAGCTCGGAGACCGTCTGGCTCGGCTGCGCGCCGTTCTTGATCCAATGCTCAATTTTTTCGCGGTTGAGCTTGAGCCCGCCGCTGGCGGGGCTGGGATCGTAGGTGCCCACCTGCTCGATGTAACGGCCATCGCGCGGGAAGCGCCGGTCGCTTACGACGATGCGATAGAAGGGCTTTTTCTTCGCGCCATGTCTGCTTAAACGAATTGTTACGCTCATTATATTTTTCCTCTTTTAGTGAAAAGGATTCGGCATGCGACTGAACAGTGATTTCACGCCCAGCTTGCTCACCCTTTGCATCATCTTTTTCATTTCCATGAACTGTTTCATCAACCGGTTGACGTCCGTGACGGTTGTGCCGCTTCCGCCGGCGATGCGGCGGCGGCGATTGCCGTTCAAGATCGCGGGGTTGCGGCGCTCCTGAAGGGTCATCGAGTTGATGATCGCCTCGACCCGTTTCATTTCTTTTTCCGCTTGTTCCGCGTCTACCTGGGAAGCAAGCTTCTTTCCTCCCGGAATCATCTCGAGCAGGCTGCTCATGGAACCCATGCGTTTGATCTGCTGCAACTGCAACTGAAACTCTTCCAGAGTGAACTGTTGTTTTTGAAAAGCCTTTTGTAAACGGGCGGCTTCCTTTTCTTCGACGTTCTGCTGTACTTTATCGATCAACGATAGCACGTCGCCCATGCCGAGAATTCTCGATGCCAGCCGGTCTGGATAAAACGGCTCCAAAGCCTCCAGCTTTTCGCCCACGCCGGAAAAAAGGATCGGTTTCCCCACCATTTCGCGAATCGAAAGCGCCGCGCCGCCGCGAGCGTCGCCGTCCAGCTTGGTAAGAATGACTCCGCTGAGACCAAGTTTGCCATCGAAGCCCAAGGCCTGATTGACGGCGTCCTGGCCAGTCATGGCGTCGGCTACGAATAGGATCTGATGCGGCCGAACGGCATCTTTTATACCGGATAGCTCTTGCATCAGCTCTTCGTCGATATGCAAACGGCCTGCTGTGTCGATGAGCAGAACATCGGCGAAACGCTTCTTGGCTTCTTCCAGCGCTTGCCGGCAGAGCACCACCGGTGAAGTTTCCGGGTCGGAATCGTAGACGGGGAGACCTAGTTCGCCGCCCAATATTTTCAGCTGCTCGATGGCGGCCGGACGATAGACATCGGCGGGGACCAGATAGGGACTGCGTTTTTTGTCTTTCTTCAGATGCCGGGCGAGCTTGGCGAGCGTGGTGGTTTTACCAGAACCTTGCAAGCCTACCAGCATGATTACTACAGGCGGGGCGGCTTTAAGATCCAGTTCCTGGTGCATGCCGCCTAACAGCAGAACCAATTCATCCCGGACGATTTTTAGGAACTGCTGCTCTGGCGTGAGGCTCTGGAGCACGTCTTGTCCCAGGGACTTGGCCTTAACCGAGTCGAGAAATTTCTTAACGACATTGACATGAACGTCGGCTTCAAGCAGGGCAAGCCGAACTTCACGCAGAGCATCGTCGATGTTGTTTTCGCTGATCCTTCCCTGCCCGCGCAGTTTCTTAAAGGTCAGCTCAAGTTTCTCGGTTAACGACTCAAACATGAAAATGGCGGGCTAAGTTATTATATTTGCGAGGAATTTTATCATCAAAGCCTAGTATGAAAAATTTCCTATGTCAAGCTGCGCAGGAAATAAAAAGGCCCGTTATGCACCGAACCCTCGGGCATAACGGGCCTTTGCGGTCTGGCGGAAAACTACATCATGCCGCCCATGCCGCCCATTCCTCCCATACCACCCATACCGCCGGGTGGCATCGCCGGCATTGCCGACTTCTCTTCGGGTTTTTCGGCCACCATGGCTTCGGTGGTGAGTAGCATGCTGGCAACCGATGCAGCATTCTGCAGGGCCGTTCTGACGACCTTAGTAGGATCAATGACCCCCGCCTTGAACAGGTCTTCGTACTCTTCAGTGTCGGCGTTGAAGCCGAATGCGCCTTTGCCTTCCTTGACTTTCTGCAGCGCGATGGCGCCTTCGACGCCGGCGTTGATGGCAATGCGGCGCAGGGGTTCTTCGGCACAGCGCTTGATAATATTGACCCCCCATTTTTCTTCTTCGGAGACGCGCAGCTTATCGAGGGCCACCGACGAGCGGAGCAGGGCGACGCCGCCGCCCGGGACGATACCTTCTTCGACCGCCGCGCGGGTCGCGTGCAGAGCGTCCTCGACGCGGGCCTTTTTCTCTTTCATCTCGATTTCAGTGGCTGCTCCGACGTTGATGACCGCGACGCCGCCGATGAGCTTGGCAAGCCGTTCCTGGAGCTTCTCACGGTCATAATCCGACGTGGTTTCGTCGATCTGGGCACGGATCTGCTTGATGCGGCCCTCAATGTCGGATTTCTTGCCGGCGCCGTCGACGATCGTTGTATTGTCCTTGTCAACCACGATTCTCTTGGCGCGGCCGAGGTCCTGGAGAGTAATGTTATCGAGCTTGATGCCGAGTTCCTCGGCGATGAGTTTGCCGCCGGTTAGAATGGCGATGTCTTCGAGCATTGCTTTGCGCCGGTCGCCGAAGCCCGGCGCTTTGACGGCCACGCAGTGCAGCGTGCCGCGAATCTTGTTGACCACCAGCGTGGCCAGCGCTTCGCCCTCGAGGTCTTCAGCGATAATGATGAAAGGTTTGCCGGATTTTGCGATTTGCTCCAGGATCGGCAAGATATCTTTCATAGTGCTGATTTTCTTTTCATTGATCAACAGATAGGCGTCCTCGAGAACGCATTCCATTCTCTCGGGGTCAGTCACGAAATACGGCGAGAGGTAACCGCGATCAAACTGCATGCCTTCCACGACATCCAAAGTCGTTTCCAGTCCCTTGGCTTCCTCTACGGTGATGACGCCTTCTTTGCCGACTTTGTTCATCGCCTCGGCGATGACGTCGCCGATGGTGGAGTCGTTATTCGCCGCGATCGTGCCGACCTGGGCGATTTCTTTAGGGTCCTTGGTGGGTTTGGAAAGCGACTTAAGTTCGCCGATCATCGCCTCCACCGCTTTGTCTATGCCCCGTTTCAACGTCATCGGATCATGGCCCGCGGCCACCAGCTTCACGCCTTCGGCGTAAATTTGCCGCGCCAGCACCGTAGCGGTGGTGGTGCCGTCGCCGGCGACGTCAGAGGTTTTGCTTGCCACTTCCTTGACCATCTGCGCGCCCATGTTTTCAAACTTGTCCGAGAGCTCAACTTCTTTAGCGACGGTGACGCCGTCCTTAGTCACGCTTGGGGCGCCGAAGGATTTGTCCAACACCACGTTTCTGCCCTTTGGCCCCAGGGTTACGGTAACGGCATCTGCCAGGATGTTGACGCCTTTAAGAATCGCCTCCCGGGCGTCGCGGTTAAACTTAACAATTTTTGCAGCCATCTCTTGTCCTCCTGAAATTTCCCTTTGAAATTACTTTTCAATGATTCCGAGGATGTCTTCCTCGCGCATGATCAGGTGTTCTTCGCCGTCGATGTTGATTTCGCTGCCGGCGTACTTGCCGAATAGCACGATGTCGTTCACCTTGACGTCGAGGGGGGTTACGTTACCATCTTCGTTAACCTTACCTTTGCCCACCGCAACCACCTTTCCTTCCTGCGGCTTCTCCTTGGCCGTGTCGGGAATGATGATCCCGCCCTTGCTTTTTTCCTCTTCCTCGATCCTTTTTAAAATGACCCGGTCTTGTAAAGGCCTGATTTTCACTGCCTGCCTCCTTTTTAAATTTTTGACCCAACTAATTGATTTTATTACAAACTGCCCAAGAAGAAACGCGCTAGACCAAAGCGGCGTTAATCTAAGCATAAATGGCCCGGTGTCAAGGTTTTTTCAAATCGGTTGGCAAAATTGTGCCACCGACAGGGTGCGGGCAAGGCGCTGAAGGCCGTTTACTTCCTGCGCTTGCGCAATTCCTCCTCGTAATACTTCCGGAACAAGACATCCCACTCCCGACTGCCGGTTGGGACATGGCGCGATAGGGATTGAATTTTCTGCCGCACGAGGTCTTCGAGCTGATCCTCGCGCTGAAAGAATTCATTGAGCACCTGCTTGGTCTCCGCCAGGGTCCGGCCCTCATTGGGGAAATCGGCGAGATTGTCCCTACGCAGGCCTTCCATGACGAGATGCGCCATATGCGAAATGCGGCTTTCCGACAGGCGGCTCACAGGATAAAACCTTTCTTGGCGGCGAGCTTCTGCTTGGCAATGAGAAACATCCTATATGGGTCCATATCCCGCGCCGCCCCCGCATGTGCAGCCAGCATTTGGCGCACCTCTGCCTCGATGGCTTCTTCTTCCGCGAAGTTAGCGCTGATAACCGCGGCGATCTTGGTTTTGATGTCGGCATCGGCCTTCTTACTGACTATCAGTTCCTTGTCGTGATAGCGTTTAAGGAGTAAATCCGATAGCCGATCCAATTGTTCTGGTTTGATTTTCATTTCTTGTGAACAAGATTGTGGATAAGCTTTGTACAACCGGTGCAAAAGCCCGGCTCAATATGTTGATACCTTCCGTTTTCTAACGAGCCCGATTGGCGAAGTCAACCAATCATTTTCTGCTCAAGCGAAAACTCCTTGGTCCTGCCTGTTCGGGAGCAACTGCTTGTAGATTCACGGCAATTTTGCGACAATTATTTTTTGCAGGACAGCCTAGGGGGATTCGGAATTAAGTTGTCCACAGGAGCATCACAAGTTCAACGGTGAATCGCAAGCAGAGGGTGTTGAAAAACTGCCCGCGCATTCATAAACCGGCGCGGCTTCAGCGCGGTGGCCGCATCGGGATCGTGGCGCCCGCGGGTTGTGTCGAAAACGAAGAGCTGACGGCAGGCCTAGCGGCCATTCGTGAACAGGGGTTTGAAGTCGAACTGGCGCCAGGGATTCACGACCGCAAGGGCTATCTGGCGGGCTCTGGAGAAATCAGAGCCCAGGACCTTTCGGCCTTTTTCCTGCGAGAGGATATCGACGCGGTCTTTTGCGCCCGCGGCGGCTTCGGCTCGGTGCAATTGCTGCCCTTCCTCGACGCCAAAATCCGGCGCCATCCAAAGATATTCTGCGGCTACAGCGATATTACTATTCTGCTCAACTGGTTCCTGCAGGAGTTCGGCCTCGTGACTTTTCACGCGCCGATGGTGGCTATGGATTTGGCTCGGGGCTTGAGCGACCAAGCCAAGGAACATTTTTGGGAGATTTTGACCGGCGAGAAAAAAACCTGGAGGGTTCAGTTGAGCGAGGGGATACGCTCCGGCAAATGCGAGGCGCCAATGCTCGGAGGTTGTCTGTCGCTGGTCGTGACGACGCTCGGAACGCCCTACGAAATCGCTACCAGAGGAAAAATTTTATTCCTCGAAGATGTCGGCGAGAAGCCGTATCGAGTCGAGCGCATGTTGACCCACCTAAAACTGGCGGGCAAGTTCGATGGGCTTGCGGGCTTGGTCTTCGGTGATTTTACCCAGTGCGAAGGAGAAGGTCCGCGCGACGTGAAAACGGTCATCGCCGAGATGTTTCACCGCGCACCTTTTCCCGTCGTCATGGGGATGGCCGCCGGCCATGGCGCCGAGAATCTCGCGCTTCCCTTGGGCGTTACCTTGTCACTCGACGCCGACGCGGGCACGTTATCGCTGCTTGAATCGCCAGTGGGCTGACGCGCTGGTCAGTTATGCCTCCCGCAGTTCACGTTGCGCGCTGATATTCCCATGCCGCCGCTGATCGGGTTCAGTGGTGATAACGCGGCGTAGCTCCGATCTTACGATGCGGCGGCGCCCGGACCGCCGTCAAATTATGGATTTTAGTCCAGTTGAAAATGCGCTTCGCGAAGCGGTTGATCAGGGAGTTTTCCCGGGCGCCGTGGTGCTGGTGGCGAAGGATGAGCATGTGATCTTCGAGCAAGCTTTCGGTTTTCGCTCCCTGGTTCCCGAGAAAACCACGCTTCGGCCGAGCACGGTCTTTGATCTCGCGTCCTTGACCAAGCCGCTGGCGACTACGCTGGCGATGATGTTGCTCGCGCGGGAGGGAAAAATTCGGGTCGACGATCGCGTCAATCGTTTCCTGCCGACTTTCGGTGTTTTCGGGAAAAATCTTACCACCGTTCAGCAATTGTTGACGCATACCTCTGGCTTGCCGGCGTGGAAGCCTTATTACCAGGAAGTCTTAAACAGTGAAAAAGCCGGCAAAATTCATTTCGTGGCAAGCCGCGGAGCCAAGAGCTATGTCACCGAACTGGTGCACCGCGAAAAACCGCTGCAGCCGCCCGGGAAACATTGCCTCTACAGCGATCTGGGTTTCATCGTGTTGGGGGAATTGGTAGAGACGGTGACGGGGACGGCTTTGGACCGGTTTTGTCTGGAGCGGATCTATAAACCGCTAGGCTTGCGCTCCACCGGTTTCGTAGACCTCACGCAGCTCAGAACGCGCCGTGTGGAGGCGGTTACGGAGTTGATCGCGCCCACCGAACAATGCCCGTGGCGCAAAAAAATCCTTTGCGGCGAAGTCCATGATGACAATGCCTATGCCATGGGCGGCGTTGCCGGCCACGCTGGCCTTTTCGCGTCGGCGCAGGATGTCCATGGCTTGCTCGCCTGTCTCAGCCGATGCCTTCGTGGCGAGGATAGTTTTCTGCCGCGATCCATTGTCGAGAAATTTTTCACCAAAGATGAGTCCGTGGAGAACTCCAGTTTCGCTCTTGGCTGGGACATGCCGTCGCCCGGCCGATCGGCCAGCGGCGGTTTGTTTTCGCCGCGCACTGTGGGCCATTTGGGCTTTACCGGAACTTCGATCTGGTGGGATTTGGAAAAAAATTGCTATATCATATTGTTAACCAATCGTGTGCACCCAACCCGCAAGAATGAAAAAATCCGCGTCTTCCGGCCGCATATCCACGATCTCATTATGAAAGCGATGTTTCCGTGAACGACATTCCAGCTCCGGGCAGCCATATCCACCTCATTGCCGTTTGCGGCGTAGGCATGGCCTCCCTGGCGGGGTTGCTGCAAGCGCGGGGATTCCGCGTCACCGGCTCCGACCAGAACATTTATCCACCCATGAGCACCTATCTGGCGGAGATCGGTATCGAAGTTTTGCCGGGCTTTCGCACCGAGCATCTTTTTCCGCGACCCGATTTTGTGGTTATCGGCAACGCCGTCTCCCGCGGCAATGCGGAAGCAGAGCATGTGCTCGAGAACGGCATTCCCTACAGCTCTTTCCCGCAGGCATTGGGACAGTTTCTCATCGGCGCGCGCCAATCGCTGGTGGTCGCCGGTACCCATGGAAAAACCACGACAGCGGCGCTGGCCGCATGGGTTTTGACTCGCGCCGATTTGGCGCCAGGATTTTTCGTCGGCGGTGTGCCACTCAATTTTGGCAGCGGCTGGCATCCGGGCTCGGGAGATTATGTCGTTCTAGAAGGTGATGAATATGACAGCGCATTTTTCGACAAAGGTCCGAAGTTTCTGCACTACCGGCCGCGCCATGTGATATTGACCAGCGTTGAATTCGACCACGCGGATATCTACCGCGATCTAGATCATGTCAAAGACGCTTTCCAACGGTTGATGGCGTTGATCCCAGCGGATGGAAACTTGGTGATCTGTGGCGACTATCCGGCGGGGATGGAGGTGGCGCGGGTCGCGCGCTGTCCGGCGACAAGCTACGGCGCTGCAGGAGATTGGCAAGCGGCCGATGTCCGATATGAAGCCGGCAGGAGTTTTTTCACCCCGGTGTATCGGGGCAAGCGCGAGGGAGAGGTGGAAGCCGGTGTCATCGGCCGGCACAACGTTCAAAATGCGTTGGCGGTTTACGCCCTGGGCCGAGTTCTGGGCATCGCGCACAGCAAACTGCTCGACGGTTTCGCCACCTTTCGCGGCGTCAAACGGCGCCAGGAAATCAGGGGCGAACGGCGCGGCATAGTCGTCATCGATGATTTCGCGCACCACCCCACAGCGGTGATGGAAACCATCGACGCGGTGCGTTCGGCGTATCCGAAGCGCAGACTATGGGCTCTATTCGAGCCGCGCAGCAACACCAGTAGACGAAACGTGTTCGAGAAGGAGTTTGCCCACGCTCTTGCGCGAGCGGACCTTGTGATTATTTCCGATCTGTACCAGCCCGAAAAAGTCCCGGCCGCCGACCGCCTATCGGTGGCGGGCGTAGTAGCGGCAATCAATTGCATTTGCAGTGACGCGCGCGCCACGATGATCGCCGATTCCCAGGAGATCGCCGCCTACGTTACGGCTCACGGCGCGCCGGGAGATGTGGTTCTGGTCATGTCCAACGGCGCCTTTGACGGCGTCCACGATAAAATTTTGCGCGCGTTAGATGAGAGGGATCACGCCTAACGAGGGCCAATCTCCGGGACAGCGTTCAAGGTTCAAGAATTCGGCGGGACTGATTGCGGTTACGAGACGTTTAACAGTAAGACCTTGAACCTGATAGATAACTTTTAGCTGGCAGTTCATAGTCACTTGTGTTCAGCCCGTGGGTAATTTGCGCCGGTCGGCGCGGTAACGCTCGGCGCATTCCCAGCTGCAAAAAAAGTTACCGCCGGCCTCAATCGCCTCTCGCTTCGGCACATAACTTTGGCATTGCGGATCGATGGCCGTCTCTTCCGCGTCAAAGTCGGGCGGCGCACGGCCCGACCTTCCGCGCGAGCGGGCCAGGTAACTCTTGATCACCGAAAGCAGCACGAATACCAACAGAACGAAAAACAGCAGACGGAGCAGCAAGGTCTAACTCCACGGCCTGAAGCCGGGATGAAAGTTCATGAATGATAGAGATGAACCTTCTTCTCGTCTTTGGCGTTGATTAATAACTCGGAGATCGTCACGCCGAGCACCGGGTGGATGACCTGCGGCGCGATCTCGCTGAGCGGCACCAGGACGAACTTGCGATTGGCCATTTCGGGATGGGGAATGCGCAGGTTTTTTTTCTTCACCACCTGAGCATCATAGAGCAGTATATCCAAGTCGATGATGCGCGCGCCCCAGCGCTTTTTGACTTTTTTACGCCCCATGGCCCGTTCGATATTTTTGAACTTGTCAAGGAGCATATCGGGCTTGAACTTGGTCTCGATTTCAATGACGCCGTTGACGTACCAGTCTTTCGAATCGCCCAAAGGCTCGCTCTCGTAGAGCGAAGATTCTTTGAGGATTCGAGTGTCGGGCAGCTTGGCGAGGCGCGCCAGCGCCTCGAAGAAATTTTCCTTCCGGTCTCCGACATTGGAGCCGACGCCGATATAGACTTGATGGGCGACCGCGTTTGCCACTGCCCTGTTAGCGGAGGGGTATTTATAGTTTTGCTTGCCGGATCCTCTCCGCGACCTCCTTCAAACGTTCTTTGTCAACGCACACTGTGAAGCGAACATAACCTTCACCCGCTTCGCCGAAACCGTTGCCCGGGGTCGTCACGACGCCCGCCTCGTCGAGCAACTTGGCCGTGAACTCCGTCGAAGTCAGCCCTTTGGGAGCCGCGACCCAAACGTAAAAAGTCGCCTTTGGCTTTTCGCACGGGAGCCCCACGGCGCGCAAGCCATCGACCAAAATGTCGCGCCGCTCTTGGTAAATTTTGCGGGATGGCTCGACGATTCGGTCGCCTGCGTTGAGCGCCTCGATGCCGGCCTCTTGCACGGCCTGGAATATGCCCGAGTCGAGATTCGATTTCGCCTGGGCCAGGCCGCCGATCACCTCGGCATTCCCAACCGCCATGCCGATTCGCCAACCCGTCATATTGAAAGTCTTGGAGAGAGAGTGGAACTCGATGCCCACTTCTCTGGCGCCGTCCACTTCGAGAAAACTCATGGGACGATAGCCGTCGTAACCCATTTCCGTATACGCGCCATCGTGGCAGACGATGACGCCGTGACGATTGGCGAAGGCGACCACCCGCTGAAAAAAATCCTTATCTGCCACCGCGGCGGTGGGATTGTTCGGGTAATTGATCCAGAGCAACTTCGCCTGCTTGGCGATATCGGCCGGTATGGAATCGAGATCGGGGAGAAAATGATTTTCTCTTTTGAGCGGCAGAAAATAATTTTTTCCACCATTGAACGCGGTGCCGATGTGGTAAACGGGATAGCAAGGGCTGGCAACGAGAACGATATCGCCGGGATCGACGAATGCCACCGCCATGTTGCCGATGCCTTCTTTCGATCCGATCAGCGAAACCACTTCCGTATCGGAGTCCAGGCCGACATTGAAACGGCGTCGATACCAGTCGGCGACGGCCTGGCGAAACTCCGGCATGCCCCAGGTGCTGGGATAGCGGTGATTCCCCGGCTTGCTGCTGCACTCGATCAGTTTTTCCACGACGTTCGAAGGAGTCGGAATGTCTGGATCGCCGATACCTAAGTCGATTAGGTCGACTCCACGGGCTAGAGCCGCGCGCTTTCGCCGATCGATTTCAGCGAACAAATAAGGCGGTAAGTCGTTGATTCTTTTAGCTTTTCTTATATTGATGCCCAACTCAACCTGACCCCAATGACGAAATTGTCCCCGTTTGTACCTGTTTTTTGTGATTTTGACAACTGCTAGAGAAATAGATGTCGGTTTTTAACAATTGCCCGTGAAGTTCCTTAAGTTCGCCTTCATGAGAAAGCGTAACTTCATCCGTAGTGAGGAATTAGCCGATTCTTGCTACAAAAATTCGGCTGAAAATGTGGCTCCTTGCGAATTTTTCGGAATTGCTGAAACATTAGAACCATGGACGTGATCATCGACGGCCATAATCTCATCGCCAGTGAGCAAGGTCTTCAGGGCGCACTTACGCACAGACGCAGCGGCTTGCTGCGACAACTTGCGCGCTACCACAAAGCCAAAGGCTTATTTGTCAGCGTCGTTTTCGATGGTTGGAAGGCGGGCGCGTTCAACGAAGTGAACAAAAAAATAGACGGTGTCACGGTCATCTACTCACGGCGGGGCGAAAAGGCCGACAGCGTCATCCTGAGGGTGGCCCGGCAAAAAGGGAGCGGCTGCGTGGCAGTCAGTTCGGATCGCGAGGTGCGAAAGGGCGTGGAAAAACTAGGCGCAACTGCGATCTATGCCGATGAGTTCAAGGCAATTCTTCGCCGCCTGGACGAACCGGGTAACGACGACGAAGAGTTTGAAACCGAATTATCATGGTCCCGCGGCGGCGATCGTCTTGCCAAAACTGAGCGGCGGCGCCAGGTGAAACTAAAAAAATTGCGGCTCGAGTGAGAGCCCTGCGCGGTTTGAGTGTTTAACGCCTGCGCTGAGCCTGACGAACGGGTTCAAAGTCCGATACTTTGAACATTGAGCGCCATTTCTCTCGGCAGCGGTCAGGGTTTTTTGGCGTCTTTTAGAACTATCCGGCTCAGAAGGCCATGCTGAAAAATCAGTTGCTTGCCGTCGGGATAAAGCCAGTGTTCTTCCGGGGTGATGCCGGTCGCACGGAGTTTGGTTATTCGGCTCGGAGCGCCCACGATTTTCTTCACTTCGTCGTAGGTCATGCCGGGAACGCCCTGACCTTTGAGCGCCGCTTCTTTTGCCGCCGCCGGCCAGGGCTGAGCGTTGATCCAGTCGACCCGCTGCTTTTCAGCCTCGGCTTGCTCCGCTGCCTGACGTCTTTCTGCCGCCAATGGGTCAACAGTCACGATTGTAAGATTTAATTCCTCGAGAATTACTTCGGGCGGAAAATAGCCTTCCTTGCCCGAATCGAGTCTGGCTTTATAGAATGGATTTTTGTTCTTGCGTCCTACCAGCTCGACAATTTCGAAGGAATCTCCGGCGCGGACGTGAAACGAAGTAGCTCTGGCATCGGGCGCGGTTAAAAAATTCGGCGTGCGGCCATTGACTTCCTGTATCCAAAAAGTTCGCCCGACTCGCTCCGCCAGGACGGCGAGTTGTTTTTCGGTGTAGTGGCCCGAGGCTGTCGCCCTGGAAATAACCGTGAAATCCACGGCCAGTAAGGCCACCATGACGCCCACACAGACTAGGGAGGACATCATTTTAGGTGGTGACGCTGAATGCGGGATCATGGCGTTGCCTAACGATATCGTATAAGAATCATCGAGCCGAGCCAAGAGTGTAGAAATTGAGGCTTGGGAACGGAAACTTTTTTATGGGGCTGGAGCAATAGAGAGTGAACAGGATAATAAAAGGGGCCGTTTAGGCCCCTTTTATTTGGTTGCGGGGCCGGGATTTGAACCCGGGACCTCAAGGTTATGAGCCTTGCGAGCTACCAGACTGCTCCACCCCGCGGCAATGATCGGAGTGATCGTTTTACCTTGCGTTGGGCAGGGAGTCAAGGAAGGGAATTGCGATGCCTGAAGTTCGCCGCAATCCATTGCCGACGGTGGATGTCATCATCGAGATGCGCGATGGCGGCGTTGTCTTGATCGAGCGAAAAAATCCACCCCAGGGTTGGGCGCTGCCGGGCGGCTTTGTCGATTACGGCGAGAGCGTAGAGACGGCCGCGGTTCGCGAAGCCAAGGAAGAGACGTGCCTGGATGTCAGGTTGGTCGAACAATTTCACGCGTATTCCGATCCCAGCCGTGATCCGCGTCACCATACGGTTTCGATTGTTTTTATCGCCACGGCGAATGGAATCCCGCGGGGCGCGGACGACGCCAAAGTCGCACGCACATTTGGCGAGGACGAAATTCCCGATCCGTTAGTCTTCGACCACGCGCGCATCCTACGGGAGTATTTTCACTATAAAAAAACCGGCCAGCGGCCCAAGCCCTGAGCGACGGTTAGCCGCACAGGCCTTCGGTTAGGCTTCAACCCGGATTCCGCAGTTGCGCTCAGCAGGAAGCGCGAGGCGGAACCCTTCCGTAGCAAAGTCTCAGCCGAAGGCTGATCCGCCTGTGGCGGAGATGCCGTCCGGCTCTGAGCAGACATCGATCAGCGGTGTTTGGATGGAACATTAAAGCTCGTGACAGCGAAGTGCGTAAGCGCGAAATGACTTTGAAATTTCACAGTTGGACGCCTTCGCTACTCCAGGGTTCCACCTCGCATCGGGCTCCTCAGTTTAGCTGCGGAATCCGGGTTCAAAGTTCAATGTTCAAAGTTTCGGATGTGTGCTCCACATCTTGAACGTTGAACATTGAACCTGGAACTTTTACGTGAGTCCAGCCACGGCGTCGCGGATGCGCGCGCAACCTCTATCGATATCATCGAGAGACGTGGCGTAGGAAAAACGGATGTGCTGGTTCGAACCAAAGTCTTCGCCGGGGACCACGGCGGCCTTCGCCTCTTCAAGTAGGAAGTCAGCAACGTCGCAAGGGGTGTTCAAGATCGTGTTCTTGGTTTTCTTGCCGAACAAACCGCTGACGTTTGGAAATACGTAAAACGCGCCCTGGGGCTTGAGACAGCGGATGCCCTCGATGCGGTTCAAGCGTTCGACAATGGCATGGCGGCGTTTGTGAAACTCGTGGACCATTAGCGCGACATCGTCTTGCTCGCCGCGGATCGCTTCCAGCGCGGCGGCTTGCGCGATGGAAGTCGCATTGGAGGTGCTCTGGCTTTGGATCTTCGCGGCTGCGCCAATTACATCGGCGGGGCCAATGGCGTAACCGATGCGCCAACCGGTCATGGCATAGCTCTTCGACACTCCATTGACAATGATCGTGCGTTCGCGCAGCGCGGGGCAGAGGGCCACGAGGGTGTAGAACTGGGTGTCGTCGTAGATAATTTTTTCGTAGATATCGTCGGCGATGATCAGACAGTCGTGGTTCTCTAGCACACGGCCGATGGCGAGCAATTCGTCGCGCTCGTAGGTCGCGCCGGTGGGATTGCAGGGACTATTCAAGATAAAGACTCGCGTGCGCGGCGTGAGGGTCGCGGCAAGTTGATCGGCGCTGATGTGAAACTCGGTGGTCTCGCTGGTCGCGATAGTCTTCGATACACCGCCGGCGAGCAGAGCCATGTCGGAGTAGCTTACCCAATAGGGCGCGGGAATGACGACTTCGTCTCCGGGATCGATAACCGCTTGCAGGATGTTATAGATTGCATGTTTCGCGCCGCAGCTCACCAGAACGTCTTCCTTGCGGTAATTGAGTCCGAATTCGCGCCGGTACTTTTGTACCACGGCTTCGCGCAGCGGCTCGATGCCTTTGACGTCGGTGTACTTGGTCATGCCCTTGTGTAGCGCCTCGATGGCGGCGGCCTTGATATGCTCCGGCGTGTCGAAGTCCGGCTCGCCGGCGGAAAAGTTGGCGACATCGACGCCCTCGGCACGGAGTTTTCCGGCTTTGGCGGCGATGGCCAACGTGACCGATGGTTTGATCCCTTGGGTTCTCAGAGCAAGTTTGACCATTCTTTAACCTCGTTTCGCGAACTTGGCTTCGAGTTTTTTCAAAACATTGGGGGGCACGAGACCGGTCACGTCTCCGCCCAGGCTCGCGACTTCTTTCACGAGCCGCGAGCTGATATAGAACTCGGACTCTCCGGTCATCATAAATAAAGTTTCAAGCTTTGGTTTGAGCCGGTGATTCATCATCGCCATTTGAAATTCGTATTCAAAATCAGAGATCGCTCGCAGGCCGCGGATGACGACCTTGGAACGCCTGCGCTCGGCGTAATCCACCAGCAAACCCTGAAAAGAATCCGCTTGCACCCGCCCTTTCATTCCCTTGAAGACGTCACGGACCATCTGGAGGCGTTCGTCCAATGTAAACAGGGAGTGGTCTTTTTCGGGATTTGTGGCGATGGCGATAATGACCTTATCGAAAACGCGCAGGGTTCGTTTGACCACGTCTACATGGCCATTGGTCATCGGGTCGAAGGAGCCGGGATAAATCGCGATGTTATCACGTGCCATTAGCTGGGTTCCTTGCTTCGGTATTTTCTTCACGCTGCCAGTTAAAAAACGACAATATCGTATCGCCATAGCGACGCCGGTCGCGCAATTCCAGTCTGCCATAACGCTCCGCGACTTCGTCGCGCACGCCGTGTTCGGCGACCATAACGCCCGAGTTGCGCAGAATTGAGCCCTGAGCAATAATCCTCAACGTGCGCTCAACCAAGCGCTGCCCATAGGGCGGATCGGCGAAAATGAGATCGAACGCCTCGTGTCGCCGTTCCAACTGTCGTAGCGCGCGCTCCACCGGCATCGACCAGAGACGGACTCGATCCGTCAGCCCGAGCCGGCGCAGGTTCTCGCGAATGGCGCGGCCTGATTGCGCGGAATCATCGACCATGATCGCTTCGTCGGCGCCGCGGCTCAGCGCCTCGATGGTCAAATTGCCGGTGCCGGCGAACAAATCCAATAACCTCAACCCCGAAAGATCACGGGGCAGGATGTTAAAGAGCGCTTCCTTGACTCGCGCGGCCGTGGGACGAAGCGCCCGGCCTTTGGGAACTTTGAGCCGGCGGCCCCTTGCGTTTCCGCCAATGACGCGCATGGTGCTTCAACGATAAGCGACGCCGGGGGCACGCCGTCTATTTAATGCGTTCTTCATGCGTCCATGCGCAGCACGATTTTGCCGAACTGCTTGCCCTGTTCGAGACGGTTTTGCGCCGTGGCTGCATCGCGCAAGGAAAACACTCGATCAATGACTGGTTGGGTGCACGACGCCGCCATGAAGTTCAGCACCTCCGTGAACTCCGCCCGGTCACCCAAGGTCGAGCCAAAAATTTTGAGATTGTTCCAAAAGATACGCTGGATATCGGTGGGCGGGTGAGCCCCGGCGGTGGCGCCGCAGGTGACCAATCTTCCGCCTTTGGCCAGCGACGCCAAACTCTTAATCCAGCTGTCGCCGCCCACGCAATCGACGACGACGTCGACGCCCCGTTTTCCGGTGAGCCGCCGCACTTCTCTGGCGAAATCGGCGTTTTTGTAGTTGATGCCATGCTCGGCCCCCAGCGTCTTGGCTTTCTCGAGTTTCTCATCGCTGCTGGAAGTGACGATGATATGTGTGCCGATGCGCGCCGCCAATTGCAGCGCGGCGGTGGCGATGCCCCCGCCGATGCCCAATATCAACACCTGCTCGCCCGGTTTGAGCCGTGCATTGGTTACCAGCATGCGCCAGACTGTAATGTAGACCAGCGGGAAGGCCGCCGCTTGCTCGAACGAGAGGCCGGGCGGGATTGAAAAGCAGTTGCGCGCCGGGACGCGGGTATATTCGGCGTAGGTCCCATTCTCGCGTTCTCCTAACACCCGCAGGTGAATGCACATGTATTCGCGGTCGGTGAGGCAAAACTCGCAGCGGCCGCAACCGCTCGGCGGGTAGAGGCAGACCGCGTCGCCGGTCGCGACGTTGCGAACCCGATCGCCCACGTCCGTAACCACGCCAGCGCCATCGGCGCCGAGTATATGAGGGAGCGCGACTTCGATGCCGGTGAGACCGCGGCGAATCCAGATATCGATATGGTTCAAAGAGGCGGCTTTGAGCTTGATGATGACGTCGTTTGGGCCCGCGAGTGTCGGCTCCGGCGCCTCTTCATAGCGGAGCTTTTCGACGCCGCCGTGTTCGTGAATCCGTACCGCTTTCAACAAACTCTCCCCGGATTATTCCTGATTTCGTTAGCAAGATAACGAGAGTGTGTCAAAAGAGGCCGCGAAAAACCAGGCATCCGCGCGCGCGGCGGGGAGCGTGAGACGACCAAGCTGGAAATGGAAACGGGAATTACGCGGAAAACGAGGTGCCGCAGCCGCAGGTCCCGGTGGCGTTTGGATTGGTGAATTTAAAGCCGCCGCCGTAAAGGCCAGAGGCAAAGTCAATCACTGTGCCTTTGAGATATCCGGCGCTCTGCGCGTCGACGAACACCTTGAGATCGTCGAATTGGAGAACCGTATCGCCGGATTGCACTTCCTTTTCGAAGTCCAGTTTGTACGAGTAACCCGAACAACCGCCGTCGCTGATCGAAACCCGCAGACCATGGTCTTCGCGCTTGTCCCGGGCCAGCAGGCGCTTTATTTGCCGCACCGCGCCGTCCGTGAGCGTTAAGTCCAAGTGCCCCGAACTATGCCGGCCATTCTGATTTAATGCATCGCTCATTTTTGGCTCCGTGATCCCCCGCTCTTAACATTTAGAGTAATGTCCGAAAGCGCCCAAGTCAAGGCGCGGAATTTTCCCTACTACACTTCGCCACCGACAACGAGTAACCGCACTGTCTCTCCGCTATCTTGACAATAAAGACCTTTAGAGTCTATATTTAATTCAGCAAATGTTATGAAGCGCGGCAAGGTGAAAGCCGAAAGAAGCTCGCTGATGAATGTCGGGCGGCGGGTCGATTACGCCGTGCGCGCTTTGTCATATCTCGCGGGCCAGCCGGCCGGTAAGATCGTGAGCCGGACGGATATAGAGAGTAGCCAGGGCATTCCATCATTCTATCTTTCCAAAATCATGAAAGATTTGGTGGCGGGTGGTTTGGTAGAGTCCCATGTGGGCTCAAAAGGCGGCTTCACACTGGCCAAGCCCCCGCCGGCGATCAGCATTAAAGATGTTTATGAATGCGTCGAACGGCCGCTGGTGTTAATGGAATGTCTTGAACAAGGAGCCAGTTATTGTTCTTTTTGTTCGGTGTGTTCGCAAAAGTCGGTTTGGGAAGAGGCGCAGGAGGTGTTGGCCAAATTTCTCAGCGGTGTATTTATCAGCGACATCGCTGACCGCCAGGGGCTCAAGGGGCGGCTTATTAAAGCGCCTATGCAAAACGCGGTCTAATCTAATCTGGAGAGTTCGTCATCGATGTTGGAAATAAGAAACCTGCGGGTTAAAGCCGGCGACAAGGAAATTCTGCGCGGCATCAATCTGTCCGTTGGGGCCGGTGAAGTGCATGCGATCATGGGACCCAACGGATCAGGCAAGAGCACCCTCGCCCATGTGCTGGCGGGTCGGGAAAACTACGAAGTAACGGGCGGCGAGGTCTTATATCAGGGCAAGAATTTATTATCCATGAGCCCCGAGGAGCGGGCGCGGGAAGGAATTTTTCTGGCGTTTCAGTATCCGGTGGAAATTCCAGGAATCAGCACCACTTATTTTCTCAAGGCCGCGCTCAACGCAGTGCGCAAGCAGCGAGGGGTCGACGAGCTTGACGCGATGGATTTCTTGTCTTTGATCAAGGACAAGATGAAGCTCGTCGAGATGGACCAGGCTTTGCTCAACCGGCCGCTCAATGAAGGCTTTTCCGGAGGCGAAAAAAAACGCAACGAAATTTTACAGATGGCGGTGTTGAATCCGAAACTGGCGGTCCTCGACGAAACCGACTCGGGTCTGGATATCGACGCCCTGCGTATCGTGGCCGGCGGCGTCAACGCGCTGCGCGCCAAGGACCGGGCGATGATCGTCATCACGCACTATCAGCGGCTGTTGAATTATATCATTCCCGATTTTATCCATGTCCTGTATGACGGGCGCATCGTAAAATCCGGTGTAAAAGAGTTGGCCCTGGAGCTCGAAAAGAAGGGATATGATTGGCTCAAGAGCGAAGCCGCGGCGGCGCTCTAGAACTCAACCTGAATTTATGAGAGTTCACGTGTCCAGGGTCGAAACATTGCGCGCAGATCTTTGAACCGTGAACCCCTTTAAACTGAATTTTAACCGGCACCAAACCGATGGCAAATAGCAAAGGTAAAGAAAAATTTCTCCGTGCGTTCGAACGGCGCTTTGCTAACGCGAGCGGCGAATCCTGGCTCGCCGGGCTGCGCCGGTCGGCCATCGAGAGATTTAGCGAGCTGGGCTTTCCGACGACGCGCCACGAAGACTGGAAATACACCAACGTCGAACCTATTACCCTGCTGGATTTTAATTTGGCAAAGCAAAACGGCGCCGAGATTGAGACGAAAGACGTGCTTTCGCTCTGCTTCGCGGATGAGGCGCAGAACAGGCTGGTATTTATCGACGGCGTTTACTCCGCTAAACATTCCTCAACGGCAAACCTGCCGGCGGAGACGCGCGTCCAGAGCTTGGGCGAACTGTTGCGCTGGGATGACCGCCTCGTGGCGCCTTGGCTGGCGCACTACGCCGGATTTTACGACCGCTCTTTTGTCGCGCTCAATACCGCCTTTATGGAAGACGGCGCCGCCGTCTTCGTTGCCAAGGGCTGCCGGTTGGCAGAGCCGATCCATATCCTATTTGTCTCGACGGGGGCCGCCCAGCCCGTGGTCCTGCATCCGCGCAATCTTATTGTTTGCGGCGAAAGAAGTGAGGTCAAAATCGTCGAGAGTTATGCGGGCCTTGGCAAGGGCGTTTACTTTAGCAATCCAGTGACGGAAATCGCCGCGGCCGCCGAGAGCGTTGTCGATCACTATCGGCTGCAACACGAAGGAGACACGGCTTATCATGTGGGCACGATTGCGGCGCGTCTGGAGCGCGGGACGAGTCTCATGAGCCATCACGTTACTCTAGGCGGCGCTCTGGTGCGCAACGATGTTCAGGCGATTCTAGACGGCGAGGGCGCGGAGTGTAACCTTAACGGCCTTTACTTGACCGAGGGCGACCAGCACATCGACAATCACACGGAGATCGATCATGCGCAGCCGCGGGCGTCCAGCCGGGAATTGTATAAAGGCATTCTGCGCGGTCATGCCCGCGGCGTGTTTAACGGCAAGATCCTCGTGCGCAAGGCCGCGCAAAAATCGGACGCGCGCCAGACCAACAAGAACCTGCTGCTCTCGAAGGATGCGGCGGTCAACAGCAAGCCGCAACTGGAAATTTACGCCGACGATGTTAAATGTAGCCATGGATCGACTATCGGCCAGTTGGACCGCGACGCGCTGTTTTATTTACGCTCCCGCGGCATCGGCGCGGAAGACTCCCGGAGACTCTTGAGTTACGGCTTTGCGGCGGAAATTCTTAGCAGGGTGAAGATTCCGTCCCTGCGCGCACGCTTGGATGAATATCTATTGACCCAATTTGGCAGAGCGGCGGTGTTGTGATGAAGGCCGCGAAAGAAGCGATGGCGGTGGGTTCACGGCGCGAGCGGTTCGATGTCGTTGCCGCGCGCCGCGATTTCCCTATCCTTAGCCGCACCGTCCATGGTAAGCCGCTGGTCTACCTCGACAACGGCGCCAGCAGCCAGAAGCCCCAGTCGGTCATCGAAACACTGAGCCGGTATTACCGCGAAGAGCATGCCAACATTCACCGCGGCGTACATTTCTTAAGCGAGCGGGCCACTGCGGCCTATGAGGACGCGCGCCAGAAAATACAAGCCTTCATTAACGCCGCGCATAAAGAAGAAATCATTTTCGTGCGCGGCACCACCGAGGCTATTAATCTGGTGGCGCAAAGTTACGGGCGCAGCGAGCTCACGGCGGGCGACGAGATCATCGTGTCCGCCATGGAGCATCATTCCAATATTGTGCCCTGGCAGATGCTCCGCGAACAGACCGGCGCGCGCCTGCGCGTGATTCCGATCAATCATGACGGCGAGTTGGTGTTGGACGAATACCGCCGCTTGCTCAACGACAAGACGAAAATCGTTTCAGTGGCCCATGTGTCGAATGCGTTGGGTACCGTCGTGCCGGTGCGTGAGATCGTCGCGGCGGCCCATGAACGCCGTATTCCGGTAATGCTCGATGGAGCGCAAGCCGTGCCCCATTTCAAAGTCGATGTGCAGGAGCTGGACTGCGATTTTTACGCTTTTTCCGGTCACAAGATGTTTGGCCCCACCGGCGTCGGCGTGCTCTACGGGCGGCGGGAGCTGCTCGACAAGATGCCGCCTTATCAAGGCGGCGGCGACATGATCAGTCTGGTGACCTTCGAGAAAACCCACTACAATGTGTTACCCTATAAATTCGAGGCGGGCACACCGCACATTGCTGGCGGCATCGGGCTCGGCGCCGCCGTCGATTATTTGCAACGCCTGCCGTGGGAGCAGGTCGTCGCCCATGAAGAAGACCTGCTGGCTTATGCCACGGCAAAGCTCGCGGTGATAGAGGGTCTGAGGATTATCGGCACGGCAAAACAAAAAGCCGGCGTGCTATCTTTTGTTTTTGATAAAATCCATGCCCACGATGTCGGCACGATACTCGATCGAGAAGGCGTGGCAGTGCGCGCCGGCCATCATTGCGCCATGCCAGTAATGCAGCGCTTCGGCGTGCCGGCGACCACGCGCGCGTCCTTCGCGTTCTACAATACAAGGGAAGAAATCGACATTCTCGCCGGAGCGCTTCAAGGCGTGCTCAAGGTGTTTGGATAATGGCGGAACTGGACGATCTCTATCAAGAGGTGATTCTCGATCACAACAAAAGCCCGCGCAATTTTCGCGTGATGGAGAACGCTGACCGCAAGGCCGAAGGGTTTAATCCGCTGTGCGGCGATCAGGTAACGGTCTATCTGCGGCTGCGGGACGGGCTGATCGAAGACATCAGCTTTCAAGGCTCGGGTTGCGCAATCTCCAAGGCGTCCGCGTCGATGATGACCGCGGAACTCAAGGGCAAGAGGGAATCCGATGCGGAAAAATTGTTCGACCGAGTCCACAGGATGCTAACCGGTGACGGCGTAGACGGCGGCCAAAGTTTGGGGAAACTGAGGGTTCTTTCCGGCGTGAGCAAATTTCCGGCGCGGGTCAAGTGCGCCAGCCTGGCGTGGCATACCATGAACTCCGCCCTTCAGGGCGGCTCCGAGGTCGCCAGCACGGAATGACGGATGGAAGGAGGATGGCGGTATGAGCAGGGACAGGCCTATTATCCTCAATCGGGATTGCGCCGCGGTATTGGTGCCGAGCGGTGAAAAATCCACGTTGCCCGCTGGCAGTACCGTCTGGCTCACCCAATCTCTGGGCGGCAGTTATACGGTGATGACCGAGCGCGGACATATGGTCCATATCGACGGCGATGACGGTGATGCCCTCGGCATGGCCGCGGTAAACGCGCTTCGACCCGAGGAGTCCGTCACCGGCGAAAATATCGAGGCCATCGAAAAGCGCGTCTGGGGCCAACTGAGATCCTGTTTTGATCCCGAAATTCCGGTAAACATCGTTGATTTAGGCCTGATATATCACTGCGGCGTGACCCGGCTTGCGCAGGGCGGCTACCGCTCCGAAGTGCGCTTTACGCTCACCGCGCAGGGTTGTGGTATGGGCGAATTTCTCAAAGAAGACATTCGCAACAAACTACTGGCGGTGCCGGGCGTGCGCGAGGCGGCGGTGGAATTGATCTGGGAGCCGCCCTGGAATCAGAGTATGATTTCGGATGCGGCGAAACTACAGTTAGGAATCGAGTGATGGAAAGCATCAATGAAACCGTAATGGAAGCGCAAGTGCTCGACGCCCTGCGCACTTGCTACGACCCGGAAATTCCGGTGAACATTTACGAGCTCGGCTTGATTTACGACGTGCACGTGGGTGAAGGCGGGATGGTTGAGATCAAAATGACCTTGACATCGCCGCATTGTCCGGCGGTACAGTCACTGCCGGCGGAGATCGAGGGCAAGGTAAAAGCAATACCCGGCGTCAGCGACGTCAAAATCGAGCTAGTTTGGGAGCCGCCCTGGGAGCCAAGCAAAATGTCCGAAGCGGCCCGATTGCAGTTGGGCATGATGTAGCTGGGCCGGCTTTTGATGCCACTGTCGAGCTTTAACCGAGAGATTTTTTTGAGGCCATGAACACTCTACTCGACGGTAACGGCGCTTCGATGAAGACTCCGTTCGAGCAGCTGGGCGGAGAAATCCGCTTGCGGCGCATTGTCAGTGATTTCATCGACCGCGTCTTCGCCGACCGTATGATCGGTTTCTTCTTTCACCATGCCGACAAAAAGCGTATCAAAGAAATGGAATACCAGCTAGCTGCGGAATTTCTCGGCGCGGCGGTAAAATACCAAGGCCGGCCGCTGGATCAGGCGCACGCCAAGCACCCGATTATGGGCGGACACTTCGCGCGCCGCAAGCAGCTCCTCAAGGAAACTCTCGAGTTCCATGCTGTCCCAGAAACCATCAAAGCCGCGTGGCTGCAGCATACGGAAGACCTGAGGGCCCTTATTACTGCCCAACCCGGCTCGGCATGCGATCCGATTGCTGCGCGGCGAAACTTCGAGGCGACATGATTGCGTACGGGCGCCGCGCCGGTGATTGTTCACTGCAAGACCTTGTGCTACAAATGTTTACACGCCGAAGGTAGTCGTCAAAGATCAGCCTGGATCAGCTTGCGTGAAGTTAGACGATCTGTACGCCCAGCCGGGGTTGACCCTCTCGGTCGAGTTCTTTCCCCCAAAGACAGACAAAGGCGACGAGAACCTCTTTAGCGAAATCGAAATTATCAAGAGGCTCCAACCCGCCTTCTGCTCTGTTACGTACGGGGCGGGCGGAAGCACGCGCGACAAAACCGTCGAGTTGGTTGATCGGATTCATCGCCAGTGCGCGCTGGAGGTGATGTGCCATCTGACCGTGGTTGGCCAGTCCAAGGACGAAGCGCGCGCCATCCTCGATAAGCTCAAGCAAAAGGGGATTGAAAATTTGCTCGCCCTGGGCGGCGATCCGCCGCAGGGAGCCGGTGAATGGAAGCCGCATCCGGACGGGTTTCATCACGCCGTGGAGTTGGTACGCGAGGCGCTTCGCAGGGGCGGATTTGCGGTGGCGGTGGCGGGGTTTCCCGAGGTTCATCCGCGCGCCCTCAGCCGGGAGGCGGATTTGCACTATCTGAAGGAAAAAGTGGATGCCGGGGCCGCGGCCGTCATCACGCAACTTTTTTTTGACAACCAAGACTACTATCGTTTCGTCGAGGATGCGCGCAAGCTTGGTGTCTCGGTCCCAATCGTGCCCGGTGTATTGCCAGTTTTATCGGCGTCCCAGGTGCGGCGCTTCGTCTCCCTGTGTGGGTCGAAAATCCCGGCAGAATTGGAAGAGGAATTGAACAAGGTTGAAAACGATGACGACGCGGCGGTGCAAATGGGCATCGAATACGCCAGCCGCCAATGCGAAGACCTGATTCGATTCGGCGTGCCGGGGTTTCATTTTTACTCGCTCAACAAGTCGCGCTCGGTGGCGGCAGTCTGTAAAAATCTTGGCCTGTGAACCACCGCACATAATCGAACAGCATATGTCGGATAACGAAAGCAATTATCTGGAAAAGGAAAGCGAGCAGGTCGAAGTAAGGCGGCAGAAGCTCGCCAAACTTAAGGAAGGCGGGCTGCGGGCTTATCCCAACGATTTCAAACCAACGCACAGCCTATCTACGATTATCGCCGATTTTGCCGCAGCCGAAGACGAGCATTTGAGCGCGGCGCCGAAAGACCTCCGGGTTGCCGGCCGAATTATGGCCATTCGAAGAATGGGCAAGGCTTCATTTTTTCACATGCAGGACCGGCGCGGGCGGTTGCAAGTCTATGTCCAACAGAACCGATTGGGCGAGGAGGCTTACGCTTTGTTTCGCGGTCTCGATGTCGGCGATATTGTCGGCGTCACCGGTCATCTGTTTCGTACCCGGACCAGGGAGCTGACGCTGGAAGCGCAAGAGCTTCGCTTGTTGACAAAATGTTTGCGGCCGTTGCCGGAAAAGTGGCATGGTCTCGCCGATGTCGAGGCGCGTTACCGCCAGCGCTATGTCGATTTGATGGTCAATCCCGAGGTGCGCGAGGTTTTCGAAAAGCGTTCGCGCATTGTGCGGCAGTTGCGGCGCTTTTTGGAGCAGCGTGATTTTCTCGAAGTCGAAACTCCGATGATGCAGGCGATTCCCGGCGGCGCCGCCGCTCGGCCGTTTATCACCCACCACAATACGCTGGCTATGGATCTCTACCTCCGGGTGGCGCCGGAATTATTTTTGAAACGGCTCTTGGTGGGCGGCTTTGAGCGGGTTTTCGAATTGAACCGCAATTTTCGTAACGAAGGTATTTCAGTGCGCCACAACCCGGAATTCACTATGGTGGAATTTTATCAAGCGTACGCGACCTTCGATGATCTCATGCGGCTCACCGAGGAGCTGTTCGCTGCCATAGCCAAGGAAATTAACGGGTCGCTGCAAGTGAACTACGCGGACCAAGCCATTGACCTGACGCCGCCCTGGCAACGGCTGACGCTCGCCGAGGCAATTATCGCGCATGGCGGCGCTCGACCAGGGGAGATCGACACCCTGGAAGGCCTGCAAACATTCGCCCGGCAATCGGGGTTGCATGTCGATCTCGAGGTTCCCTACGGCAATTTGTTAGTGGAGGTTTTCGAGGAGATGGCGGAAGCACAGCTCGTGCAGCCGACTTTCGTGACCGGCTATCCGATCGAAGTCTCTCCTCTGGCGCGCAAAAACGATCACAATCCGGCGCTGGTAGATCGTTTCGAGCTTTACATCGGCGGGCGCGAGTTGGCCAACGCGTTCTCCGAGCTCAATGATCCCGCCGACCAACGGCAACGCTTTCTCGAACAGATGGCCGCGCGCGCTGCCGGCGACGACACCGCCAACCCCATCGACGACGACTATGTGCGCGCACTAGAGTTTGGCATGCCGCCGGCCGCTGGCGAGGGCATCGGCGTCGACCGGCTGGTGATGCTTTTCACCGAATCGCCTTCCATTCGCGACGTTATCCTGTTTCCGCTCCTACGGCCGCAGCGCTAATCTGGTGCGTACAAAGTTCAACGTTAAACGTCACAGAATAATCTCTAAAACCTTGAACTTTGAACGTTGAACCTTGAACTCAAGCCTTCGTTATGAGGTACGAATTTTTCATCGGCCTGCGTTACTTGCGGGCGCGCCGGCAAGAAACCTTCATTTCTTTGATCACGGTTATTTCCGTGCTCGGAGTGATGATCGGTGTGATGACCTTGAACGTCGTAATGGCGGTGATGAGCGGCTTCGAGGAAACCTTGCGCGACCGTCTGCTGGGTATCAACGCGCATATCTCGCTGGTGAAGTCCGGGGATCCAATGCGCGATTACGATCGGGTCATTGGGCAAATGCGCCAGGAAAAGGAAATTGTCGCCGCTGCGCCGACGATCTACGGCCAGGTGATGTTGACATCCGGGACGCGGGTTTCAGGAGTCGTCGTGCGCGGCGTTGATCCCGACCGGGTCAATCAAGTCGTCGATCTTGAGCGCTATCTGTTGAAGGGCAAATTGGCGGCGCTCAAGTCACGGCATGCGATTCAGGTGGAAGAGCGCACGGTGTTATTGCCGGGCATCATACTCGGTGAACGTTTAGCGGCCCAGCTCGGCGTGTTCGAGGGAAGCCCGGTGCAAGTGGTATCGCCATTGGGCAGCCCCACCGCCATCGGGATCATCCCAAAGGTCAGGCGCTTTGTCGTTATCGGCATCATGAAAACCGGCATGAGCGAGATCGATTCCGCGGTGGTCTTCATGGGCCTGACCGAGGCACAAAGTTTTTTCGATCTCGAAGGCGCGGCGACCAACATTGAAATGAGAATCCGCGATGTTAAGGATTCCCGCGCGGTTGCGGAGCGCCTGCAACGGCAACTGGGCTTTCCTTATTTTGCGGAAGATTGGACGCGTCTTTGGCCGAATCTTTTTTCCGCGCTGGAACTGGAGAAGACGGTTTATTTCCTGGTCCTTTTGCTGATGATCCTCGTGGGTGCCTTTAACATCGTCTCGACGCTCGTCATGGTCGTCATGGAAAAGCGAAAAGACATCGCCATCCTGCGCTCGATGGGAGCGACCCAGCAGAGCATCCGCAAAATTTTTCTGTTCAAGGGTTGTTTTATCGGGGTGGTCGGAACGGCGTTGGGAGTGCTGTTGGGGCTGCTTGTCTGCGGTCTTATTGCCCAGTACGAATTCGCATTGCCCGAGGGCATGTTTCTAATTTCCACCGTGCCGGTGCGGGTTTACTGGGGCAACTTTCTGCTCGTTGCGGTTGCCTCGTGCGTCGTTTGTCTTCTGGCCAGTATTTATCCGTCGCGCCAGGCGGCGAAACTAGACCCGGTGGAAATCATCCGCTATGAGTAGTCTCTTGTCGGTGCGGGGTCTGCACAAATCCTTCACCGAAGGGGGAAGCACTATTCAGGTTCTGCAAGGCGTGGATCTCGAGCTTGAGGAGGGCGAGCGGCTGGCGGTGATCGGGGAATCCGGCGTCGGCAAGAGTACGCTACTGCATATTATCGGCACCCTGGATCGCCCCACCAGCGGCGAGATTCTCTACCGCGGCAACGAGCTTCCCATGGCTGATGAAGCGGCGCTGTCTGAATTTCGCAATCGGGAAATCGGCTTCATCTTTCAGTTTCACTATCTGTTGCCCGATTTCTCCGCCCTGGAAAACGTCATGTTTCCGGCCCTCATCCAGGGCGTGGCGCCGGAATCGGCGAAGCGGCGAGCGGAGACGTTGCTCGAGATGGTCGGCCTCAAGGACCGCATGAGCCACCGGCCCGGCCGGCTATCTGGCGGGGAGCAGCAGCGCGTCGCCGTGGCCCGTTCCGTAATCCTGCAGCCGAAGCTGGTCTTGGCCGACGAACCCACCGGGTCTTTGGATCTGCGCATCGGCGACGAGGTCCAGCAACTGCTATTTAGGTTAAATCGCGACCAGGGCATAGCCCTGATCGTCGCGACCCATAACCGGGAGTTCGCCCGCAAGATCGGCCGGCAGGTCGAACTGAAGGTCGGAAAGCTTACCCCGTTGAATAGCTGAAGCGAGCTGAAGCGTGATTTGCTTTACAAAAGTAATGTAATTTGTTAAATAATTTAGGAGTTTAAATCGCATATCATTGGCCGCATGATCCGCGCTCCAGAATGAAACCTAAATCTCGTCTAGCCAGAGCCGCCGTGGTCTTATTACTGCTGGTCGTTATGATTGGGATCGCTCGACTGCCGGCGCGCGCACAAGAGAGAGTCACGCTTAAAGACGTCAAAATTTCCGGCAACGTGCGTGTCGAGGACGAAGGTATCAGGTTGCACGTGAAGAGCCGCGGCGGCGCGTTGTATGACCCGAGCGTTGTCGAACAGGATGTCAAAGCGATCTTTCGCATGGGATATTTTGACGATGTGCGCGCCGAGCTTTCCGCCGACGGCATCCTGACCTACGCGGTAAAAGAGAAACCCTATGTCCGCGAAGTTAAGATCCAAGGCAACTCCCAGTTAGGCAAGGAAAAGATCGATACCGCGTTTGGGATAGTTCCGCGCTCGGTGCTTGACCGCGGCAAGGTCATCGAAGGCGTTGAGAAAGTCAGAAAACTTTACAGCGACCAAGGCTACGTCAACGCGCGGATAGACTATGCGGTCACAACGGAAGCCAATAACCAGGCGGTTGTAGTGCTTGACGTGCTGGAAGGGGCGCGGCTGTTGATCAAACGGATCTCTTTTGAAGGCAACAAAACCTTCAGCGAAAGCGACCTCAAGGATTTGATGGCAACTAAAGAGGAATCGATTCTTTCGTTGGTTACTAACCGCGGGGTGCTGGACCGCGATATGTTGACGAACGACATGGCGATCCTGGCCAACCACTATCTGGATCATGGATATATCGATCATAAATTCGATGATCCGGTGGTGTTGCGGGCGCGGGATGGTTTGGAGGTCGTGATCCGGGTCCACGAAGGCGACCAATACCGCGTCGGCAAAGTAGAAATCGGCGGAGATCTCATCGTAGACGGCAAAGAAATCTTGAAAAAGGTCAAGATCACCAGCGGCCAAATTTTTCGCGGTAGCCGGCTGCGCGAGGACATCACGTCGCTCTCTGAAATGTATATGAACAAGGGATTTGCGTTTGCTCAAGTGGATCCGGTGACCAACGTGAACGCGCAGGACAAGAATGTCGATATCGCTTTGATCGTCACCCGCGGGCCTCCGGTGTATTTCAACAGGGTGCTGGTCGCGGGGAATAACAAGACCCGGGATAACGTCGTGCGCCGTGAATTGCTTGCCACCGAGCAGGAGCTTTTTTCCAGCAACAGAATCACCCAGAGCCGCAATGCCCTGCAGCGCACCGGCTATTTCGAGGACGTGCAATTAACTACCAAAAAGACCGAGCAACCCGATACCGTCGATCTGCACGTCGATGTTAAAGAAGGAGCGACGGGGACGTTCACCCTCGGGGCGGGGTATAGCAGCGGCGATGGTTTTATTTTCAACGCCTCCGTCGCGGAGAAGAATTTTTTTGGACGCGGCCAAGGCGTCAGCGGCAATTTCAGCATCGGCTCCACTCGGCAGGATTTTATCTTCAGCTTTAATGAGCCTTATGTGAACGACAGCCGTCTATCGATGGGCTTCGATGCTTTTAACACCATGCGCGAGTACAATGCCTTCGACGAGCGACGCTTGGGATTTGGCGTCAACACAAGCTATCCGCTAAAATATGCTTCGCTGCCGTTTTTTGGCAAGAGCGCGCGGGCGCCCGGCTCGGACGAGCTCCCGGAAGACTCTGCGCCGACAATCTTGGATTATATGCGCGGCGGCGTGTCCTACGAACTGACGCGTGAGACGATCAACGGAGTCGATGCCGGAGCGTCACAATCCATACAAGACGAAAAAGGCAGTTCGTTAACCAGTGCGGTTACTCCGGGAATTAGCTACGACAGCCGCGATCATTTCTTCAATCCCACGGAGGGCGCCAAGTCCGCGTTTTTAGTCAAGACTGCGGGGTTGGGCGGCGATAATCGCTTTCTCAAAGCGGATCTGACCGGGCGCTGGTATTATCCATTACTCAAAGACCCGAACTGGGGCGGCGCGTATGTGTTGTCACTTGGCGGGGGATTGGGCTACGGAATCGGCTTTGGCAAGACCTCCGATTCGAGCGAGCTCCCTCTGTTCGAGAGATACTTTCTCGGCGGCATGAACTCCGTGCGCGGTTTCGCCGAGCGCAGTATTGGTCCAAAAGCTGAGAGCTGCGTGGCGGACGACTCAGGCACGGAGACGTGCACGAATACCAGCGATGTGATCGGCGGCGATAAATCGGCGTTCTTCAGCGCTGAAATTCTGTTTCCCGTCATGGAGCAGTATGGCTTAAGAGGCGTTGCCTTCTTCGACATGGGTAACGCATTTAATGCAAGTGATTTTAGCCTGTCAGATTTCAGGCAGTCGGTGGGTGTCGGTGGACGTTGGATGTCTCCTTTCGGTCCTCTTCGCGTAGAGCTCGGCTTTCCGCTCAGTAAACAGCCTGGCGATGACACTTCTGTCATCGGCTTTTCCATCGGTAGCCAGTGATCGTACTGATTACCCCGTAATTGGCAGACAGGCGTTAATCAATTCATCGGAGGTGCATGTGAAGTATTGGCTGGTGTTGGTCGTGCTTGCCTTGTCGCCGGCTCTGGTCGCGGCGCAGGAGAGGGTAAAGATCGGATTTATCGATCTCCAGCGGGCAATCATGGAGTCCGCGTCTGGCAAAAAAGCCAAAGCACGCTTCGAAGCCCAAGTTAAAAAGGCCGAATCTGATCTACTCAAGGAAAAGCAGGAGCTTGAAAGGCTAAAGGCCGATCTCGACAAGAAAGGACCGCTGCTGAAGGATGACGAGAGGCGGAATTTGGAGGCGGACTTGCAACGACGTTATGTGCAGTACCAGCGCACCATGGGAGACCACCAACAGGACCTGCGCCAGAAGGAAGGTGAATTGACCGGCGATATTCTGAAAGAGCTCCAGCAAATCGTCACCGACATCGGCAAGTCTGAAAAGTTTACGCTGATCTTCGAGCGCTCCCAGATCTTGTATAACGACCAGGCCATCGACATAACCAGCAAGGTGATCGAAACCTACAATAGCCGCACAAAAACCAAGTGACGCCGCCAGTTAAGACACTCGCGGAATTGGCCCGGGAAGTCGGAGGGGAGGTTGTTGGGGATGGAGCGGTAAAAATTCACCGGGTTGCGGCCATCGAGGATGCCGGGCCGGGCGAGATCACTTTTCTAGCGAATCCGCGTTATTGCGCTTATCTGGACGTATGCCGGGCCAGCGCCGTGATCGTCGCTCCCGATATGGTTGAGCGCCCGTCCAATTCGCGATGTAAGAACTATCTCGAAGTCGCCGACCCCTATCTCGCATTCGCAAAGATTCATCAACTATTTAATCCGGCTCCCCGTTTGGCGTCCGGCATAAGTCCGTTGGCCTATATCGATAGCCAAGCGACCCTCGGCGCCAACGTGACCGTTTTCCCTCACGCATTCGTCAGCAAGGATGCACGGGTGGGCGCGCGCACGGTGCTTTATCCGGGGGTGTTTTTAGGGGAAGGGGTGGAGGTCGGTGCTGACTGTGAGTTGCACCCTAACGTCGTGGTTCGGTACGGCTGCAAATTAGGAAACCGCGTGATTATTCACGCCGGGGCGGTAATTGGAAGTGACGGGTTCGGCTACGCCGGTCGCGGCGCTGAGCTAACGAAAATTCCCCAGGCCGGTAGGGTTGAAATTCAGGACGACGTTGAGATCGGCGCCAATGCCGCGGTGGACCGGGCTACTTTTGGCTGCACGGTGATCGGCCGCGGCGCCAAGCTCGACAATCTCGTGCAGATTGGGCACAACGTCGTGGTCGGTGAAAATAGCCTCATCGCCGCCCAGGTGGGGATCGCCGGGAGCACGCGCATTGGTAAGAATGTAACGTTGGCGGGCCAGGTGGGAGTGGTGAATCATCTCGAAATCGGTGACGAGGCTGTGATCGGGCCACAATCGGGCGTCGGCCGTTCGGTGCCCGCGGGCGTAAAAGTATCGAGCGGCCTTCACGCCGCGCCGCACCAGGAATGGCTCAAAGTCATGATCCTGCTGCCTAAGTTACCGGAACTGTGGGCGCTCACCCGCCGTCTGGAGCGAAAAATCGCCGATTTGCTGAGGCGAAGCGAAAAGGGATAAACAACGATGTTAGACATTAAAGAAATCTTCAAATACCTTCCGCACCGCTATCCGTTTCTACTGGTCGACCGTATCGGCGAGATCCAAGGAAGCGAAAAGATCGTCGGCTTCAAGAACGTCACCTTCAATGAAAATTTTTTTCAGGGCCACTTTCCCAACCACCCTGTGATGCCTGGCGTGCTAGTGTGCGAGGCGATGGCTCAGCTCGCCGCGATCCTGGTGCACAACGCGCGCGGCGGTATGGAAGATAACAAGGTCTTCGTGCTCACCGGCCTTGACAAGGTCAAATTTAAGCGGCCCGTGGAGCCGGGAGATCAGTTGCGCATGGAGGTGGAGCTGGTCAAACGGCGCGGAGACTTTTGGAAAATGCAGGGAGTGGCGTTGGTGGAAGGCAAGGTGGCAGCGCAGGCGGAGATTTCCGCCATGGAAGTCGAAATGAAGTAGCCGGCGGTTGGAGCGGCTGCATGGCGGAAATTCACGAGACGGCCATCGTCGATAAGCGGGCGGAAATCGCCGGCGACGTCGAAATAGGACCCTATTGCGTCGTTGGACCCCGCGTCAAGATCGGCAAGGGCACGAAGCTCAAGTCCCATGTCGTGGTCCAGGGCCGCACTACCCTGGGGGCAGGCAACACGTTATTTTCATTCGCCAGCGTCGGCTCCGAGCCGCAGGACCTGAAGTACAAAGGCGAGCCGAGCGAGTTGCTGATTGGCGATCGAAATACCATCCGCGAGTATGTTTCGCTCAATCCCGGTACCACCGGGGGCGGCATGGTAACCCGCGTTGGCGATGGAAATCTTCTCATGATGTACTGCCACATCGCGCACGACTGTATTTTGGGCGACCGCAACGTGATTGCCAATGGCGCGACGCTCGGCGGCCATGTCGTAATTCAGGACTATGTAATCGTGGGCGGATTGGTCGGTGTCCATCAATTCGTGAAAATCGGTACGAGCGCGATTCTCGGCGCGGGGTCCATGGTGTCCAAAGACGTGCCGCCATTCTGCAATGCCACCGGCGACCGAGCTCGGCTGCGCGGGCTCAATCTTGAGGGTCTCCGGCGGCGCGGCTTCGACACGGCGAAGGTGGACGAGCTAAAAAAGGCGTACCGGATCATTTTTCAGTCCAAGATGAAAACCGTCGACGCGCTTAAAAAGGTGCGCGCCGAGATACCTTCTTCAGCTGAGATCGACTTGCTGGTGTCCTTCGTCGAAAGTTCGCAGCGTGGCGTCTGTCGCTAGACTTGAGCTCATTATTCAAAATCGTATCTCCCGGCTGGTCGAACGGTCGCCTGTGAAGAAGCTCGGTTTGATCGCCGGCAACGGCAAATTTCCATTGCTTTTCGCCGCGGAGGCCAAACGGGAGGGCTATACGGTCGTCGCCGTGGCGCACCGCGGTGAAACTCCAGAGGAGATTGAGCGCCTGGCCGACGAGGTAATCTGGATCCATGTCGGCCAGCTCGGCAAAATTATAGAGACTTTCAAAGATGCCGGAGTGAGCCAAGCCGTGATGGCGGGAGGCATCCGCAAGGTCAAGCTATTTGCCAACTTTAGGCCGGACCTGCGCGGCATAACGTTCTTGGCGCGGCTCAAGAGCCGCGAAGATGACGCGCTGTTGCGCGGCGTCGCCGATGAACTGGCGCGGGAGGGCATCACGGTCTTGGAATCGACATTGTGTCTGCCGCACATTGTGGCCGGAGAAGGAGTTTTGACGCCGCGAGCTCCCAATGCCTCGCAGTGGGGCGATATCCGCCTGGGATTTCATGTGGCGAAGCAGATCGGCGGTTTGGGAATCGGCCAGACAGTTGTCATAAAGGATGCCGTGGTCGTCGCGGTGGAAGCGGTGGAAGGCACCGATGCGGCCATTGAGCGCGGCGGCAACATAGCCCGCTCCGGCTGCGTGGTGGTAAAGGTCAGCAAGCCCGGACAGGACCTTCGCTTCGATGTGCCCGCGGTGGGGGTGGACACGATCAAGAATCTCTACGCGGTGAAAGGCGCGGTGTTGGCCGTAGAAGCGGGGAAAACCATTTTACTGGAACGGGATGAGCTTTTGCGGGAAGCATCTCGCCTGGGCGTGGTCGTTGTGGCCGTGAGCGGCTCAGTCATAGAGCACCATTGAAAAATTTATTCATGCAATACAAAATCGTCGGCCACGTCCGGAGACGGCGCCTCGTCGGTGATCGCCCATGAATGGGGCTATTCCTGTTGCGGTGGTGGGCGTAGGTCATCTGGGCAAGTTTCACGCCGAGAAATATGCGGCGTCGACAAATGCGGAATTACGCGCAGTAGTCGATGTCGATGAATCGCGGGCGCGCGAGGTGGCGGCCAAATGCCAGACTCAAGCGCTGGCGGATTACCACGACCTGTTCGGACAAGTCAAAGCGGTCAGCATTGCCGTTCCCACGGCGCTGCATCACCGTGTGGCCGCCGACTTTTTGCGCCAGGGCATCGACGTGCTGGTCGAGAAGCCGATGACGGCCAATCTTGCCGATGGCCGGGAGCTGGTCGAATTGGCGGGGGCGCACAAGGCCGTTCTCCAGGTAGGGCATCTCGAGCGGTTTAATCCGGCGATCCGCAAACTCGAAGGCGTCATCAAGGAACCGAAATTCGTCGAGTGTCACCGGCTGGCGCCTTTCGTCGAGCGGGGCACCGATGTCGATGTCGTCCTCGATCTCATGATTCACGATATCGACGTAATCACCAGTCTAGTGCGTTCCCCGGTGGAACGGGTCGAAGCGGTGGGAGTGCCCGTCCTGACGGACAAACCGGACATCGCCAACGCGCGCATTAAATTTGCCAATGGCTGCATCGCCAATATTACCGCCAGCCGGGTGTCGCTCAAACGCGAGCGCAAAGTGCGCTTTTTCCAAGCCGATGCGTATATTTCGATAGACTACGATCAGCGCCGGGCGCAGATTTATTACAAACCGGCGCCGGGCGCCACCTGGCTCGATATCCGGGGGGAAAGTATCGAAATAAAGGAAGGAGACGCCCTCGCGGACGAAATCGAATCGTTTTTGGAAAGCGTGCGAGCCCGGTCATTACCTCTGGTGAGCGGCACCGAGGGGCTGCGCGCCCTTGAAATCGCCGCCATGATAAGCGCGCAGATCTAACGCCGCTGCCGGGGCCATCGTGAGCGCTGCTCAACGCCGTAAACAGATTATGCTAGTCGTCGGCGAAGCTTCCGGGGACATCCATGGGGCGCAGCTAGCCGAAGCGTTGCTCCGCCGGGATCCTGACTTGTCGCTGTTCGGCGCCGGTGGCGAGCAGTTGCAAAAACTCGGATTCGATGCGCTGGTAAGCATTTCCCAACTCGCCGCTATGGGGCTGGTTGAGTTGGCGGGCAACATTAAGAATCTTTGGAATGCCTACCATCTACTGCGCCGCGCGCTGCGCGAACGCAGACCTAACTTAATCGTGCTCATTGATTTTCCTGATTTCAACCTGCGCTTGGCGCGCTGCGCCAAGCGCCTGGGCATACCGGTTCTGTATTACGTCAGCCCGCAGATTTGGGCCTGGCGCAAAGGGCGCGTGCGACAGATCGCCCGCTGGGTGGACCGCATGGCGGTGGTTTTTCCTTTTGAAAAACATTTTTACCAAAGCCATGGCGTCAACGTAAATTTCGTCGGACACCCGTTACTCGATACGGTGCGCGTCACCGAGACGCGCGATAACGTGTTGACTAGGTTGGGTTTGGATGCTCGAAAGCCGGTCATCGCTATGCTGCCGGGTAGCCGCCGCCGCGAAGTTGAATATCACCTGCCGGTTATGGCCGAGGCCGCTGCCCAGTTGCGCCGCGAGCGCGACATTCAGTTTTTCTGCGTGCGCGCGAGCACCGTCGACAACCGCGCGCTCCAGTCGGGTTGCCGGAACGCCGGCATCGATATCCCGATCGTGGACCGAGACCGCTATAATGCCTTAGACGCCGCGGATCTGGTATGGACTGCGTCGGGCACGGCGACACTGGAGACCGCGTTGCTGCTCAAACCGATGGTCATCATTTACCGACTCTCGTGGCTCACTTATTGGCTCGCGCGCTTGTTGGTGCGAGTGGAGCATATCGGCATGGTCAACCTGATCGCCGGCGAGCGCGTAGTGCCGGAACTGGTTCAATCGAAACTGCAACCGGCAGGGATCATCGAAGAAAGCCGGCGAATCCTGGACAGGCCCGAGATTCGTTGCCGAATCGTCACAAAACTGTCGAAACTTCGAGACCAACTGGGATCCCCCGGCGCCGCCGGCCGGGTGGCGGACCTGGCATTGACGATGATGACCTAGTCGAATGCGCTAATAAACGGGAAAATAAGCCTTGTATTATTTCGTATATAATTTTCTGCTCTCCGTTGCATTCGTGGCCGCGTTGCCGTTCTTGCCGCTGTGGCTGGCGTTTAGCCGGCGCGTTCGACCCGGCTTGGCGGAACGGTTCGGCTGGTACGGCAGAAGCAAGCTGCAAGCACTGGACGGCATGCGTCCAATCTGGATCCATGCGGCGTCAGTGGGCGAGGTTCTCGCGGCGGGAAGAGTGATAGCCGCGCTCAAAGCTAAAGCGCCCGAGCGGAAAATCATCTTTTCAACTTTCACCGATACGGGCAACGCAATGGCCCGGCGTTGCGCGGGGGCGGATGCGGTGTTTTTCCTCCCGCTGGACCATCCGCTGATTGTCCGTCGCGCGTTGACGCAAATCGATCCGGCCGCCTTGATCGTCGTCGAAACTGAAATTTGGCCTAACCTGCTGCATCAAGCTTTTAGGCTGGGAATTCCGACATTGCTGCTTAGCGGCCGTTTGTCGGAGCGCGCGTTCAAACGCTATCTCCGGTTTCGCGGTTTTTTCCGCCGCGTACTGCGGTGCTTTACCGCCATTGGCATGCAGTCGGATGACGATAGGGACCGAATAACCCGCTTGGGCGCTGATGCAAAGCGCGTGAGGGTCACCGGCAACCTGAAGCGGGCGGCCCCGATGGCTGGAGCCGGTTACGACACAGAAGCCGCGCACGGTGAGGGCGCCCCCGGCACTCAAGCGCAGCGGCCACTGCTGGTGGTGGGAAGCTCGCACCAAGGCGAAGAAGAAATTCTCCTCGGCGTTTTTATATCCTTAAAGAAACGGTTTCCGGATCTGCAATTGGCCGTCGCGCCGCGTCATCCCGAACGTTTCGCAGAAGTTGAAAAGCTGTTGCAAAGCAGCGGTCTGAGCTTTGAGAAAAAAAGCCGGATCGATGGCCGATTGAGCTTCCACCAGGACGTGATGATTATCGATACCCTCGGCGACCTTGGAAAATATTACGCGCGGGCGGACATCGCCTTCGTGGCCGGCAGCCTGGTCGGCGTGGGCGGGCATAATTTGCTGGAGCCAGCCTTTTTCAAGAAGCCAGTTCTGTTCGGGCCATTCATGGCAAATTTCAGGACGCTGGCGGAAGAAATGAAAAATAGCGGCGGGGGCATCGAGGTGCGCAATGCCGACGATTTGTTGCGCGAGATCACCGGACTTCTCCTCGATCCGGAGAAGCGCCGGAGCACCGGCGAAAAAGCTTACTGCGTGGCGGCCAAAGACGGCGCCGTCGTGGAGCGGAGCTTGGACTTGCTGCGGTCCTACGTCGATTTCAGCGCGGGCGCCAACAGGCCTGCCGCGCATGGTGGAATTATGGCAGCTTATGAATAGCTCTTGGATTCGCTGCGCCTGGGAGCGGCGGGGGTTGTGGGGGAAGATACTTTGGTTTTTGCTGGTTCCTTTGTCTTGGATTTTCTCTGCGCTCGTTGGATTGCGCAATCTTTTATTTTTGCTCAACTGGCGCCGCGCCTTGGCGCTCGAGCGGCCCGTGATCAGCATCGGCAATCTCACGGTGGGCGGCACGGGCAAAACGCCGAGTTGTATCTGGCTGGCGCGGGCGCTGGAAACGCGCGGCCTGAAAGTGGGAATTCTAACGCGTGGCTATGGTGGCAAACGCTCGGCGCCTTTGGTGCTTTCTGGAAACGGCAAGGGGTCGGCGGCATTGGCGTCCACGGCGGAAGTGGCGGCGGGCGGCGACGAGCCTTGCATGATGGCTAAGATCTACGGGCAGACAGTGGCCGTGTGTGCAAAGCGGGATCTGGCAGCCCGGGAGCTTCTCAATCGCGGTCACATCGACGTATTTATCCTGGACGACGGCTTCCAACACCGCCGCGTGAAGCGGGACGCCGATATCGTCTTGTTAGGCAACGATGCCCCGGGGTGGGTGTTGCCGGCGGGACCGTTTCGCGAACCGCCCGAGGTGACACAGCGGGCGGATTTTTTGCTGCTAACCGGCGCGGAAAAGGCATGGGAGCCTCTGATAAAGTCTTTCGACGCAAATGCTTGCTTCAAGGGAGCGCTCTCTCCCGTCTCGCTGGTCGGTTACCAAGGGAACCAGTGGAAAGAATATCCATTGAGTTTACTCTATCGAAACAAGATCGTGGTCGTTGCCGGCATCGCGCATCCGGAAAGGTTCTATCGCATACTGCATGATTTCGAAGCCGATATCATCGATATTTTGGAATTTCCCGATCATCACGATTATACCCTGGCGGACTGGCAGCGCATTAACCGGGTGGGACGCACGGCGGAGCTGATTTTGACCACCGAAAAGGACATCATCAAATTGGCCCATTTCCCTTTTGCTAAAGACAAATTATTGGCGTTGCGCGTCGAAATGGTGGTGGAGAAGGGCGAGATGTTGATCGCCGCGCTAGTGGAGCGGGTCCAGAAGCAAAAGCAAGCGGGCGGGCGGCTCTAGATGGGCGCGGGCGGCTACGCTGCGGTTTTCATCGATCGCGACGGCACATTGATACGGGACGTCGGTTATCTGAGCAGCGAAAAGCAACTGGAAATTCTCCCAAAAGTACCGGATGCGCTTCGGTTACTGAGGGAAAAGGGCTATAAGGTCGTTGTGGTTACGAATCAATCCGGCATTGCCCGGGGTCGTCTGACCGAGAGTCTCCTGGCGAATATCCACCGGGAACTCTTTGATCGCCTCGCCCGGTCGGGAGCGCAAGTGGACGGTGTCTATTACTGCCCGCACCACCCCACCGAGGGATTTGCGCCGTACAAAACCGTTTGTGACTGCCGCAAGCCCAATACCGGTATGATCCGACAAGCCGCGGCGGAATTAGATGTGGCGGCTTCTCGCTCCTACGTCGTGGGGGATCAAATGACGGATATGGAACTTGCGGCACGGATTGGCGCCAGGGGAATTTGGATTCATAGTCGAGGCGAACCACCCGTCGAGATTCCCCCGGGCGTCGCGCATGTAGCGAAAAATCTATGGGAAGCGGCGCGTTGGATTTCTGTTGCTGTATAATCGTACGAAGTTCAAGGCGGCAAAGAGATGACCGATGACCCGCGACCGCAGACCGGCCGGTCGTCCGTCTTCGGTTCGCCGTCATCAAATTGCAAAAGGGTTCAAGGCGTAGAACAGAGTAGACCAGGTTAGCCGCAGGGAGCCTGGAGTTCCTGATTGTTCATTAATGCGCTGTTTGCTCGATCGATCGATGCTTGATCCAATAACACCGTCCGGGATTTGGTTATGAAATCCGTGATCACCGGCGTGGCCGGCTTCATCGGCTCACATCTGGCCGAGAAACTTTTAGCGCTGGGCCACGAGGTAGTCGGTGTCGATAAATTTCTCGACAACTATCCGAAGCCTTTCAAAGAAAGCAATCTCTCCGGGCTGCGCGGCCATGAGCGATGCATGCTCGTTGAACGTGACCTCATGGGTCTAGACCTCCATCAATTGCTAGACGGCGTGGACTACTTTTTTCACCTGGCGGGCCAGCCGGGGGTGCGCGCCAGCTGGGGTACAGAGTTTGAGCGCTACGCGGACAACAACATCATGGCTACCCAGATGCTGCTCGAAGCTGCCAAGGGCAAGAAACTCAGAAAATTCGTCTACGCCTCCACCTCATCGGTGTACGGTGACACAAGCGACCTGCCGATGCGCGAAGATGGGTTGACCCGCCCCGTGTCGCCCTATGGCGTTAGCAAATTGGCCGCGGAGCATCTTTGTTACCTCTATTGCAAGGCCTTCGCCGTGCCCACGGTGGCGCTGCGCTTCTTTACCGTCTACGGACCGCGTCAGCGCCCCGACATGTTTTTTCACATATTCATGCGCGGCTTGTTGCGTAGCGAAGAAATACCGCTATACGATGACGGCGAGCAGACCCGCGATTTTACTTTTTGCTCCGACATTATCGATGGCGTGCTCGGCGCCGCGAATTATCCGGGTTCGGGGGAAGTTTTCAATCTCGGCGGCGGCTCGGAAACGAGCCTGCTTGATGCCATCGCCCTGGCCGAGCGAATCGCGGGACGCAAGGCACGGCTGAAGAGACTTGACCGGCAAAAGGGGGACGTGCGCCACACCAGCGCGAGCCTGGAGGCGGCGCGCGCAAAGCTTGCTTACGCGCCGAAGGTGAAGCTCGAAGAGGGTCTGGCTCGGCAATGGCAGTGGGTTCAGACCCTCGGCTATTGATAGAAAGAAAGTTACTAATGAGTTCGTTATTTAGAGACTATATCGCTAGTGTGCGACCGAGAGGCGAGCCCTTCCGATCGCGGTCAATGGTTCTCTGCCTTGCCGGCCACCACCCCGTCCTCTCCATAGGTGGAAATGCCCGCCGGCAGGGCCTGAAAACAACATTTGCGCTCCTGTGCCCGCGCTCTCCAGGTCTCACCCCTCGGTCGCTGCTTGGTTACTCAATTGTGGACTCCTTAATAACTCTAGACCTTCGCTTCGAAAATTAGATTGAACGGCGTCGCCTTGGCTTTTCTGAACTCACCAAACCCGGCTTTCGTAAACACGCCGGCAAGGCGCGCCTCCCCGGCCTGAGCGCCAAGGGCGGCCGCACCCTCCTCCGACAGCGAGTGCGCGCAGCAAAGCGTTGTCGAAGCCGAATAGTAAAGACGGCCCACAGCGTTCAAGTTTTCTTCCACCCGATCGTTGGCGAAGGGCTCGACCAGCACAACTGTACCATCCTCGGCTAGTGTTTGTTTTGCATGCTGCGCGGCGCCTACGGGGTCGCCCATGTCGTGCAAACAGTCAAAGAAACAGATCAAGTCAAAACCCTCAGCGGGATAGCTCATGGCGCTGGCCACTTCGAAGCTCACGCGATTTCCGATCGCCGTGTTTCGGGCATGGCTCCGGGCGGTTTCGATCGATTTCTTATGATAATCGAAGCCCCAAAAGCGCGATTTTGGAAATGCCTCGGCCATGAGGATCGTGGAATGACCATGACCGCAGCCCACATCCGCAACTTTTGCGCCGATGCGTAGTTTTTCCTCCACACCGCGGAGGCACGGCAACCACTCGCGAACCAAATTATTCCGGTAGGCGTTTCGGTAAAAAGCCGCCACGCCGCAAAAGAGACGCTCATTGTGCTCATCCCAAGCGACGCCTTTCCCGGTGCGAAAGGCCTCGATAGTCTTGTCTTCGTCAAGAAACATGGAAGCCGGCACTTCCCACGCGGGCGGCAGAAAAACCGGGCTGTCTTCCTGCGCCAATACCAGCGACTGCTCCGGGGTGAGTTCGTAGGTGGCGCTTGTGGCATGATAAACAAGGTAACCTGCCGCCGCTTGGCTATTGAGCCACTCGCGCACATAGCGCTCCGCGCAGCCTGAGCGTTTGGCTATTTCCGATGAGTCCAGAGGTCCCGCATCGGCCATGGCCTTATAAAGCCCAAGCTTGTGTCCCAGCACGGTCATGACACCGCCGTAGCCAGCGGCCAAGTCGGTGACTGCTTTTTCGACGAATTCATTAAGCTTTCGCTCCTCGACTTTCATGATAGAATCCTCCTTACAGAAATTTGTTTGCACATGCGAAGAATAACCGCGGTCGTTAGGCGACGGTAGAGGCAGTTTGCTCAAAATGGGTCCGTTTGGGCCATGAAGGGCGCAAAATGATAGCAGATCCGAAAAACGTTCGCGTCTGCCTTGTGGCGATTCCAGAGGTGATGGCTTCAACGTTGATGGGTCTTTATGACGTGTTGAACTCGTTTAGTTTGCTCAGCACTTACAGCGACGCTTTGGCCGACCGCGCTCACTTCAAAGCCGAGATAGTCGCAACCACTTCGGGCTCGCTTTCCTCGGCAAGCGGAATGCCCGTCGAAGCTAAGCGATCCATTAAGCAAATCGATTCAGCAGACGTGATCATTATTCCGTCGATCATGGTCAAACGGGGAGAGTGGCAAAAAGGTCGATATCCGGGGCTAGTCGAATGGCTGGCCGAGATGCATGCTGCGGGAGCCCAATTGTGTTCCACCTGTTCGGGCGTACTGCTGCTTGCGGAAACCGGGCTGCTCGATGGGAAAGATGCGACGGTGCACTGGATGTACGCGCCGACGTTTCGGCGCAATTTCCCGAACGTGCGGCTGCGGCTGGACAGGGCCTTGGTCGCCGCCGGAGAACATCAGGAGTTTCTTATGTCCGGCGCCTCGACCTCGTGGCATGATCTCATTCTTTATCTAATTGCGCAGCATGCCGGGCCCACAGCGGCCCAAGCCGTTGCGAAGTTCTTCGCCTTTCAATGGCACGCCGATGGCCTTTCGCCCTATGTCGTATTCGAGCCGGTGACCGACCATGGTGACGCCGCAATTCACAAAGCGCAAAACTGGCTGAGTCGCCACTTCTCCGTGGCGAATCCCATCGAGCAAGCCGCGCGCATCTCCGGGATTCCTGCGCGTACTTTTAAGCGGCGATTCAAGAGCGCTACCGGACATGCGCCAATCGATTATGTTCAGCGCCTCCGTGTAGAAGAGGCCAAACGGCGGCTTGAACGAACCGATGCACCGGTGGATGAGATCAGCTGGAAGGTAGGCTACGAAGACCCCGCCTTTTTCCGCCGGCTATTCAAGCGGATCACGGGCGTGACCGCCGGGGTGTATCGACGCAAGTTTCACATCCCCGAAGTTGAGATCGTTTAAAGTAACTAAAGCATGGCGTTCAGCACGCGCTTCGAGCCTTAAGCGCCGATCCATTCGCCGGAGCGCCGCCACTCGGAGAATTGGCCGATCTGTGGCGTATTATTAAGGAGTCCACAATTAAGTAACCAAACAGCGACCGAGGGGTGAGACCTGGAGAGCGCGGGCACAGGAGCGCAAAGGTTGTTTTCAGGCGCCCTGCCGGCGGGCATTTCCACCTATGGAGAGGACGGGGTGGTGGCCTGCAAGGCAGAGAACCATTGACGCGATCGGAAGGGCTCGCCTCTCGGTCGCACACTAGCGACATAGTCTCTAAATAACGAACTCATTAGTAAAGTCAGACGGTTTCGCGTTATTTACGAGCTGGATCGCAAAGCTCGAGTGATCCGGGCTTTTGTCCAGGCCATTCTCACGGTCCATCCACTCGATCTGGAGGCCTTCATTCTCGAACAGACCCTCGTCATAGGCCACGAGCTCGGCCAAGCCTTGGAACGGCGCAGTGGTTTCCAATCGCAGTCTCTTCATAGACTCCTCTCCATGGGGCGTTAGGTAAATTATTTTGTATACAATGGCATTCTAATTTCTTCAAACACCCTCGCGGATAGAGTGGGTGGTTCAGTTTGCGGGTTCTTGAAGTGTACCCAGGGAAAGATTCCTCGCATGCGCTCGGAATGACATCAAAATACGGGAGCTGTCATCTCGAACGAAGTGAGAGATCTTTCCCTAAATAAACCACTACCGCGGATAGAAAATCCTTGCAGCGAAAATGACTCAGTTAGAACTGGAAAATGAGTACTCGCACGCGATTGACTTTAGGAAGATGAGGCGAGAGAGTCCTGAATGTTTACCGTGTGTATGACAACCGCGCTTTCTTGAAGTCTGGAGGTGCTCAATGCAGAAAACTCGGCAAATCAGTCGCCGAACGTGGTTGGCCCAGGTCGCCTTGGGCAGTTTTGCGGTATGGAGCGAGCTCAATTTCGGCCTCGGGCGCAGGGGATGGAGTGTCGCCATCGGGGACCGCGATCTCGCGATCGGGGTCGCCCACGCTCAGAACCTGGGGCCAGCCGAAGCCCTTCGGGTCAACTTGGGCTTCGTCAACGCCTACGTCCTGATCCGGGGCAAGGAGGCAACCGTCGTCGATACCGGCACGCCCAACAACGCGTCAAAGATCGCGGACGTCATTCGCACCGCTGACCTGGGTTGGGATGCAGTTCATCACGTGATCTTGACTCACTATCATCCCGATCACATTGGCAGCGTTGGGGAGGTACTGGCAGCAGCCGCCAAGGCAACGGCGTACGCCGGCGCCGCGGATATCCCGCAGATCAAGTCACCGCGCCCGATCAAGGCGGTCGGTGACAACGACGAAGTGTTCGGCCTGCGCGTGATCGCGACACCCGGTCACACACCGGGTCACGTATGCGTGTTCGATCCGGCCGGGTCGCTGCTCATCCTGGGCGACGCCATGAACAACATGGACAACAAGCTCGGCGGTCCCAATCCCCAGTACACCGCCGACATGGCCCAGGCGCACCAGAGTGTGAAGAAGTTGGCGAAACTCACATTCCAGCGCGCCGTCTTCGGCCACGGGGACCCGATCGACAAGGGCGCCTCGCAGGCAATCGCCAAGTTGGCCGGCACTCTGTGAGGTGTCCGGCCCAAGGTCGAGGTGCTAAGCGGGGTCTATTAGAGCGCTGAATTATTTACCAGGGGCGCGTTTCACCGATCTTGAAGATCCAGGCGCGTGACGAGTCGATGTTGCGGCGGCGGATCTCGGCTAGCATGCGTTGCGGTGGCTCGTCGAGCGGCTCCTCCGCCAGATCGAAGGTACCCCAGTGGATGCCGAGAAGCGCGCGGGCGTTGAGGTCGATGAACACCTGCACCGCTTCTTCCGGTGTGAGGTGCACAGCCTTCATGATTTCTGGAGGTAGATAGGCGCCGATGGCGAGCGCCGCGACGTCGAAAGGACCGAGCCGCTGTGCGGCTTCCTTGAAGCCGGCGAAATATCCGGTATCGCCCGAGAAATAAAACCGCCGCTCGGGGCTCAACACCGCCCATGACGCCCAGAGTCGTTCGTTGGCGTCCGCCAATGTTCGTTGGGAAAAATGTTGGGCGGGCACGCAGACGAATTTCACGGCGCCGTATTCGCGCTCCTGCCACCAGTCCATCTCTTCGACTCGCGTCATTCCGTTCTTGGCGAACCATGCCTTGAGACCGAGCGGAACCAAAAAGAGCGGATCGCGTGCCGCGGCAAGACGCTTTACGGTGCTTAGGTCCAGATGGTCGTAGTGATCATGGGAGATCAAAACCACATCGATGCGCGGCAAATCTTCTAATGCGAGCCCGGGAGGGCTTAGGCGGCGCGGGCCGCCCCACGAGACCGGACTTGCTCGTTCGCTCCACTGCGGGTCAGTTAGAATATTGACGCCGTTGATCTGGACTAACAGGGTCGCGTGGCCAATCCAGGTAATGCTCGGATTCAAACTGCCGGCACGCAGGATGGCGCCGTCGTTGGAGACGCGCGGCGCAACGAAAGTCCGCGGCGAGATGGTCGTCATCCATAATCGGCGCGCAACGAAGCTCCAGCGGGTCCATGCGGAGGGGCGGCGGAAATCCGGATTGAGATTGCGAAAGCCGTCCACCACGTGATGAGCGGGTTGGCCGGAGATCGGCTCGTTTCCGACACCCGCACAAGCGATGAGCAAGGTCAAACAAAAGATTGCAGAACACCAGCGGCGGCGCATAGATTCAGCCAGTATTGAAACATTTTAAGTTGAGGGAAAGCTAGTCTAAAGCTAAGCCTGAGGCTGCCGTCGAAGAGTCGAAGAAATGAAAGACACGCAACGATTGAGGCTGGGCTCGCGGCGCACGTGGTGTGTTCGCCGAAGGACGAATATTTGGCGATGATCACCACAACTGACAGTTCAAAAATAATTCCTCGCCCACGGCAGCGTATAGCGCAAGGCTGAGGGTTGGGCAAAGACGCTGCGCGTTGCGACGCTTCATCGATGCCGAGTGTGTAAGGGTCGACGCGGTGTTCCGTAGGTGAAGCCTATCTGTTCCGTCTCGTTCGTTTGACGGTGCTTTACTAGCTCCACCGTAAATCCGTTTCCAACCCCCGCCACGTCAAACCGGACTTGACCCTTTCGGTTCTCCGGCTTTCCTGAGCCTTTCACCTTAAAGCGTTATACGCCTGTTCTGCTGGAGCACCTTTCACAGAATTTTAGCCTGCTACTCCGCCTCATCCAGCCAACTCAACTTTCGCCTTACGGAAGATAGCCCGCGGCCACAGCATCCGCCTTTTTCCACAAAATGGTGAAGCTTGAGTCAACGCGCAGGTAATGATCGACCCCGGCTTCCCCTGTGCAAAATCACATGGTCGCTTTTCCGTCGATGAACGTCGGGCATTATGTTGATTTCGAGAACACCCGGTAGACAGCCTGGGTCCCTTCGAAAAGACGGTGGTCCTGATTTCGGTGACCGATGAGCTGGATACCTACTGGCAGACCGGACGGTGCGGTAAATACGGGTAGGGTGACACAAGGAGTATAGGTCCACGTGGACAGGATATTGAACGACGTATCGCCCGTACTGGCCAATCCTACCGGAGCCTCACCGAGGGCACTTGGCGTGAGCAGCAAGTCTATGTCCTTTACGGCTTCGGCGAGATAGCGGCGGCACTGGCCCAGCACGGCCTCGGCCTCTCGATATTGTTCGTAGGAGACATTGAGCCAGGAGGCAAGTTTGCCCCGCTGGAACTCGCTCAAAAGCTCCCAATGATGATTCCGTTCCCAGGTAAGGGCGCGGGAGAACTCGTAATCGTTGATCCGCCGGCCCATCGCCTCGAAGTCCTTGAACGGCCCGCCAAGATCGAAGTCCGAGACCTTCGCTCCGGCCTTCGCAAGCCCGCTTGCGGCCTCTTCGAGTAAATTTTTTGTGTAACTCTCCGCGCGGTCCCAGAACATGGTGCGGCAAAAGCCGATTTTGAGCTCGTTGATGGGAATGGCGGCCAGGGGTTTCGGCGCAAAGCCCGTGACCGCGGCTCGAAACAGAGGAAGGTCTTCGACAGCGCGAACGAAAAGCCCCACGGTATCGAAGGATGCGGTATTCTGCTTCACACCCATCGTGCTCACTTCGCCGTAACTCGGTTTATATCCAATGCAGCCGCAGAACGCTGCCGGGCGGATAACCGATCCAACAGTCTGTGTGCCGAAAGCCAGCGGCACCATGAGATCAGCGACCGCGGCGGCGGAGCCGCTCGAGGAACCGCCGGGCGTGTGCTGCGGGTTGTGCGGGTTCGTGGTCCTTCCCAGCGGAACCCGGCTGGCAAACTCGGTTGTCACCGTCTTGCCCAACAGCACTCCGCCGGCCGCACGGCTCAGTGCCACACAGGCGGCGTCCGACGCGGGACGGTTGCCTTTGTAGATGGGAGACCCGTACTCCGTGGGCAAATCAGCCGTGTCCATAATATCCTTGGCAGCGAACGGAATTCCGTGAATCGCACCGCGGTTCCCGCTCCGGTCGCATTCCCGGGCCTGCCTCAGGGCAAAATCGCGGTCCAAATGGACCCATGCGTTGACTTGAGGTTCCCGTGAATCGATCCGTTCGAGACACGAGCGTACCAAAGCTTCGGATGTCAGGTTGCCTGCGCGAATGCGTGCCGCGGCTTCACTCGCTGATAACCGAAATAAATCTGACATATTGATTCTCCTTCAAAGGACCGAAAGACAGGAAACTTTAGCAGGTTGCTGAGAAAAGCACCGTTCACCCTTCGAGACCCTGAGGCGGACGGTATTGAGTTTGAAATGACCAAGCATTTTCCGTTCGTGCTGAGCTTGCTCACCAAACCACGCCTGTTGCGAAACGCATCAGTCGTGACTTCGGCTAACCAGCCGACAAGACCCGGAGAGCCCCTGCCCTCTTGAGTTTCGCAACATAGCCGAGGAGGCGTTGTGAGCGCAAGAAGTTGGACCCTGTCTACAAAATCTTATGCGGCCGAACATAGTGCCGGTCGGCAACCGCTCAGCACGTAACCCTAATCCGATATATTCGCTTTAGTTCGATCAAAGCGATGTCAAAGAATTCCCTCTGCCCTTGCGGGGAAGGGTAAGGGGACCAAACATCCTCGATTGGCCGCTCCGCTACGGCATGATCCAAGTCGGAGAGTTTCTGCTCGAGGAGTGCGTTAGAGCATGATCAAGCGCTAAGTTGTTATTGCGCTTGAACTCTAAATCCATACGTATAGAATAATTTATTGCCTGTATGGAGGTCCTATCAAAACGAATCTCAAACGAAAAAACTATTATGTGGATGAGAAAAAGATTCGCCGCGCGAAGACTATTCTGGGTGCAAAGACTGAGGCCATTGACGCTACTTTGGATCTCGTAGTTTTCAGAAAAGAAATTCTCAAGTCATTGGAAAAAGTAGCGGGCAAGGGCGGCGTGGAGAAGATCTTTTAATGGCTAAGCATCTGATCGATACGGATCTATTACGGGCCGGGGGACGGCGGCGTTCTTTGACGTGTACAAGAATTTATGATTACGTTCGCCTAAGACAGGGACATCGAGCGGCTGGAAAATCTCATCAAGGAAGTCAAGGTCGAGCTGATCTTCCACATCAACAAGCAGATCCAGGAGCTAAGGGACGAGCTGTTCAAGGAGATCGACACCAAAAACGGGGGATGCTGCTGCTGCTCACTTTGCTTTTCGTCGGCCTGGCCTCCATCGCCAGCGCGGCCTCCTGCCCGGCTCCGCCTTCCACAAAGACTACCTACTATGTAGCCATCAACCAGCCAGGAGCGAGTAACACTCTCTGCGACGGGCTGGCCCCTACCAATTTGGGAGGCGGGCGTTGCCCGTTCAAAGACTTCAGCGCCAAGGCCGTGAGGCAAAAATTATACGCGAGCGCTGGCGGCTTTGGCACGAAGTCGGTCACCGTGAAGGTGCGCCGGGGGACTTACCGAATCCTCCCCTTGAGCCTTTTTCCCGGAGAGCCGGTTAAGCCGCTACTGATAAACGGTAACGGCAAGACGGCGGGAGAGAGCGTGGTGCTCACCAATTACGGCACCGAGCGCGTCACGCTCGACGGCACCTGCCAGAGTTCGTTTGCCGAGTGCAACGTGCCGGGCGCGCCGGGCAAAATCTGGACGATGATGGAGATCTATGGCGATCGCGTCATCGTGCAGGGGCTGACGTTCAACAACGCGGCGGGCCGCAATATCCAGATCGGGGCCATCAACGTGCATATACGCTGCAACACGTTCATCGGTCCCTACGGGTCGGATAGCGACTCGATCAAAGCCACGCAGCAGCTCGGGCCGGTTGTCATCTCCAATAATGAGTTTCGAGGGCCATACGAGCAAGCCATTGACGCCACGCTGGCGCGAGACTGGCTTATGGAGGGCAATAAAGTTCACGAGGGGATCAAAGGGTTCGGCTTTAAGTTTAACGCCCGGAACAACATTGTCCGGCGCAATCACTTTTACGATCTGAAGGAGGAGGCCGTTTCGCTAGGCGCAGCGGGGAGTTCAAACCACGTGAGCGACTATGAGGCGCAAAACATCACCGCAGAGAACAACATCATCGAGAACGTCGGCAAGGCCGTCCAGATCATATGGTGCTTTAATTGCCGGTTCAACAACAATCAGGTCAACCGGGCGAGGCTGGGCGTAGACTTTGGCAGGGACGAGAGCGCGTTAAAGTCCGGCTGCCGAAACGGCGCGGGCTGTCTTCCCACGACGGCAGCGCAGGTATTCGGGAATCGGTTTCGCAATTTGATTGGCGGGGGGGGCATACCACTAAATACCTTCGTTAGAGGCAAGCATCCGGCCATGGTGAAATATTTTATGGCTGGGAACAACACCTACTGTAAGAGTGGCGGCGATGAAATGTTTTGGCATGGGGAGAATCTCCTGAACTTCACCGGGTGGAAGCAGGCCACCGGCACGGACAGCACGTCGAGCTTGGCATGCCCTTAAAGTCCATGAAAGCGCTCCTGCCGATGCCGCCCCCGTTTCCTGGTAAGCTCTGCCTCGCCCTCGCCTAGCCGGAAATACTCCCGCTGCTTGCTTGATTAGGGCTTCGGCGTCGATGCTTTGGATCATTCGAGGGATTAAAGGGATCGGGAGTCTTTTCAGGAACGTTTCGGACGACCGCGGGAATGCAGCGTCGAGTCAAGGCCAAGTTGTTGCGCAATTTTGACCATCCAGTCTTCACTACCAAACGGGCGGCCGCGCTGCATGCTGGACCGTAAATCCTCCAACTCCGATTCCCGCTCCGACTCGTTTACGAAATCAACCCATGCCCGTGGTCGTTCCATTGGCCATGGACTCAAAATGCATAAGGCGTTGCCCGAGCGCATCCTTTTAGAGCACGCGCTTGTGCTTCGCTTACACAATGGCAGATGATGTCGTGAAGTCCTGCTGGAGCTGCTGCATCGATACAGCGGCTTAAGCAGCGGATGATCAGTGAGCGATTTGGAGGTTTGGACGAGTTAGTGAGCCGCGATCGCAGAGCGATCCGGGAAAAGATTTGAGACTGAACGGAAGATCCGAAGTGGTTTCAAGATCTCGCGACGTAAGTACCTAAGTCACGATTTGACCCTCGCCCAGCCTCTTCGATTATGATTCTTGCGAGACAGCGCCTTCGAGAAAAAACTGCTTGGTTTGACTGCACAACTCAGCGGCTATCAATTGACTGATTATCTTCTGCAACCCGGAGTGAAGATGAATCTCTGCAGGCAGCTGGCGCTGGCCCCGTTCCTGTTTCTGGCCCTGCTGCTCGGTAACGGATTGGCCGCAACACCGCTCAACATCAAAGACGTGATAGCTCTCTGCGAGAGCATTGATGAGATTTCCCGCTAATGACACTGCTGCGACGGATTGAGTGCGTCGAGGAGGTTTGAATCACTATGGCAGGAGAGATTTACGATGTGATCGTGGTCGGCGCGGGCAATGCCGGATTGACCGCCGCTCTGGCGGCGCGACAACAAGAAGCGCGCGTGCTGCTTTTGGACAAGTGTCCCAAACCCGTGCGGGGAGGAAACACGCGTTTTTCCGGCGGCGGTTTTCGCTTCACGTACAACAGTCTGGACGACATGCGTCCGATGCTGCCCGACTTGACGGACGAAGAAGCGGCAAAAATGGATGTCGGTACTTATTCCAACGCGGCATTCTTCCAGGATGTCATGCAAGTGACCGAGTATGCCGCCGATAAGAAACTCACCAACATCCTCGTCGACCAATCCTACGCGACGGCGCGATGGCTGACGGAAATGAACGTCAAGTGGATTCTCTCGACGAGCACGCATGCCATCAAAATGGGGCAGAAAATAAAATTTCCCTCCGGCCGTGTGATTTCAGTCAATGACGGCGGCCTCGGCCTGGTGGAGATGCTTTTCCCGGCCGCTGAAAACAACGGCATCGAAATCCTCTATGACGCGAGAGCGAACGGGCTGATCCTCGATGAAGCGGGCGGGGTTACGGGTGTGCGTGTGCAAACCAAAGAGGGACAGGTGGACTTCAAAGGCCGCGCGGTCGTATTGGCTGCCGGCGGTTTCGAAGCCAACCCGGAGATGCGCGCCCGCTATCTTGGAACGGGGTGGGATTTGGTGAAAGTCCGCGGCTCGCGCTACAACTCCGGCGAGGTTTTGAATTTTGCCTTGGCTTTCGGCGCGCAGCCCATCGGTCACTGGAGCGGCTGCCACGCCGTTTTGGTAGACGCGGAAGCTCCCGATGTGGAGTGCGCCTACGAGCATCGCTACTCGTACCCTTATGGGATCATGGTCGATATTAACGGCAAACGATTCGTCGATGAAGGCGAGGACTTTTTCAGCTATACCTATGCAAAGTGCGGTCGCGAGGTCTTGCGCTTGCCGTGGCGGACCGCCTACCAAATATTCGACAGCAAAACGCGTCCATTGTTGCGCTCGGAGTACAACCGCGGATTCCACGCCAGCGCCGAGAATATCGAAGCACTGGCAAAAAAGTTGCCGGGATTGAACTGGGAGAACGTCGTCAAGACGGTGCATGAATTCAATGCCGCCGTAAACGACGCGCCATTCGATCCATCGAAACACGACGGCAAGTGCACTCACGGCATCAGTCCGGTGAAGTCGAACTGGGCGCAGCGATTGGATGCGCCGCCGTTTTACGCCTTTCCGGTGACATGCGGCATTACCTTTACGTTTGGCGGGCTGGGCATTACGGAAAAATGCGAGGTCAAAGACACCAGCGGCAATGTGATCAGCGGACTCTTTGCCGCGGGAGAAATCACCGGCGGATCGTTTTTCAATAATTACCCCGGCGGATCGGGTCTGATGAAAGGCGCG
>DATBLC010000171.1:0-6178 GCA_036555515.1 Binatia bacterium | reverse complement strand
CATCGCTACGCTCATGCAAGAGGTTCGCTTCGAATCCGGCGAGACGATCTACCGCGAGGGTAATCCTATCGATGCGGTCTATGTCATCTTGAGGGGCCGCGTGGCGGTGCAAAATGGTGGGAGAGTTGTTCGCGAGGCGCGCGAACGTCATGTCATCGGCGCGTTAGCGGCGCTCGATCTTGGAGTGGCGTTGCGTACGGTGACGGCACTGGAACCGGTTGAGGCGCTCAAACTTAGCGTCCAAGATTTTCAAGATTTCCTAGCGTCGGATTTCGACCTCGTCAAGGCCGTGTTCCGAGTTATCGCCCAAAAAATCCGCACGGGCTTTTGAGATGGCTTGATTTCTTTCTTCTCGTTTCTGCGAAAGCATAGCCATCAACGGTTCAATCTTGCGAAAAATTTCACTTCTCCACGAATGATTGTCGTCAACTTCAGCTGGCGTGGCTCTTGCTGTCTTTAGGATCGTAATAGTACGTTCCTCTACGCGACCGTTTATGGAGGGGACCAAAATGGAGAAAACCAGGCTGTTGCAGGTTGCGAGCGCGATCATTGCGGTCGTGGTTGCAATGTTGTTTATCAAATCGGATCACATTTGGGCCCAGCCGCAAATTCGCCAAAGCGTCGAGCGAAAATTCGAAGAATACAGAACGGCCATCAAAGCGGCCCAGCATTTCGATATTAAGAACTTTAAAGACAAGCTGACTGGGGGTGCGGCGGACGGCAAGCCGATCACGAACTATGATCTAGAACAATTGCTCGCAGGAATAAAATGGGAGAAAGACGACCATACCAACGATGCCATGCTGGCTCTGGAACTCGCGATGGATCATCTCGAGAGCATTCCTGACTATTATACGCGGCTTGAAAGGATGGATTGGGAATGTCGTTCCGAAGAGGTTAGGGGAATGTGAGTACGTTAGAGCTTATAGCAACTCGTCCAATCTTTTTCGGGACGGTGATTGAGAACATGGCATTCCGGCGCATCATAACGAAGAGGAGAATGCGGGAGTATGAGCCTTATTGTCGCGCAAAGTTTGAGCAAAACCTATGCGACTGACGGAATCGAAGTGAAGGCTCTGCAAGAGGTGAGCTTCGAAGTTGACCCCGGATCTTTTCTCGCATTTGTCGGCCCTTCGGGCAGCGGTAAAACCACACTCCTCAATCTTATCGGATGCTTGGACAAACCGACGCGTGGAAAGCTGCATGTGGCAGGTGTGGAGGTTGTCGAATTGGCTCGACGACAGGCTGCAGAATTTCGGGGACAAAACATCGGGTTTATTTTTCAGAGCTTCAATCTGGTTCCGGTATTGACTGCTTTCGAGAATGTAGAATATCCCCTGGTCATGGTGCAGGAATGGCCGCTGGCCGAAAGGCAGGGCCGAGTGCTAAGGGCGCTAAAGGCCGTAGGGATGTTAGAGCAAAAAAATCAATTACCTGAGCAGCTTTCCGGCGGCCAGAAGCAACGAGTCGCTATCGCCCGAGCTTTGGTTACGCAACCGAAGCTCGTACTCGCTGACGAACCGACCGCCAATCTCGATCACGAAACAGCCTACATGATTATTCGATTAATGAAGCAGATGCGCGACAGCTTCGGAACCACCTTCATCTTCTCGACCCACGACACGAGAATCATCGGCGAAGCAGAAATCGTGTACACACTCGAAGATGGCCGCTTGCTCAACCGGGATGAAAGGCGGGTGGCCAATGTTTAACCTAGTGAAGATGGCCGTCAGGAACATTCGCCGCTACCGGCGGCGCAGCCTCTTGACAATCTCGCTGATTGCCTTCGGCGTCGTCTTTGTGCTGGTTTTTGTCGCGGTCAGCTCGTCGTTCAAAGATATCATGATTCGCCAGATCACCAACTCCTATCTCGGCGACCTGCAGATTCACCGCCGCGGCTACGTGGCTTCGATCGAAACACTGCCGCTGAACCTGAATCTGTCGCCCCAGCAGGCGGCCAACGCAGCGAAGGCATTGAAGGAAAATCCGGAGGTGTCGGCCTTTTCGGAGCGTATCAAGTTCGGCGCCATGTTCAGCAACTTCACTGAGACCACCAATATTCGCATCAACGGCGTGATGCCCGAGAGCGAGTTCGCGGCCTCTCCGGCCATGACCACGCGCGTCAGCGAGGGTGATAAAACGCCCAATTCGTTGCAGCGGGGTAAGATACTCGTGCCTGCTCTGCTCGCCCGCGGGATGGGAAACAAGGTCGGGGATACGGTTGTGATCGTGGCGACGAATAGGGATGGATCGGTGAACGGCAAAACCTTCGTGGTTAGCGGCATCTTGGAGAGCGCGACCGGCCCCGGCGGGCGCGACGGCTACATTCATATCGACGATGCCATGGAAATCCTGCGCATGGCGCAACGGGAGATCAGCGAATTCGCGATCAGCTTGAAGAACCCGGAACGAGTGGACTCAGTCGCGGAGGCCGTAAGAACTCGACTGGGGGAGATGGTCAAGGACCCGCAAAAGGCGCCGTTTCAGGTTCATACCTGGGCCGAATTGTCGCCTTTCGCTAACATTGCGAAAATGGTCGATCTCATGACGGTGTTCGTCAAGGTGATGCTGATCGCCATTGTGTTGATCAGCATACTGAATGTGATGATCATGGCGGTTTATGAACGGGTGCGGGAGATCGGTACGATCGCCGCAATCGGCACGCTACCGGGAAAGATTCTTTCGCTGTTTTTGGCTGAAGGGTTGTTTCTCGGCATCGCCGGGGCGTTGGTCGGACTGATTGTCGCGCTGGCGATCGTCTTCGGCCTGAATATTTGGAAGTTCTCGTTCAATTTCGGTCAATCGACCGGTCTCATTCTTACGCCGGGCTTGAATGTGACCGCGATCTTGGTCGCCTGTTCGATGGTCATCGGAGTGTCGCTCTTGGCGAGCCTGCAGCCTGCTTTTAAGGCATCGCGGATGGAACCCATCGATGCCCTGCGCCATGTTTAGACATGTTTAAGCCAACCGCGATGAAATTTTTACCGGCGGTTTTTATCGTTCTTTTCACCGCATCCATGATCCATGCTATCGACGGCATGGCGATTTTGAAGAAAGTGGATGCCAACCTCCAACCGGAGTCTTTTGAATCTTATCGCAAGCTGATCAATATCGAGCCGAGCGGGGCGAAGCGCGAATTTCTCCTTTACACTTTGAAGAAGGGCAATGACAGGATTGTCTCCCTGTTTCTTTCACCGGCTAGCGAAAAAGGCAGGGCTACGCTCAGGCTCGGAGACAATATGTGGCTCTATATTCCGAACGTCGGTAAGCCGGTCCGGATTACCAGTCTTCAGTCCGTTGTTGGCGGTGTGTTCAACAACGCCGACATTATGCGCCTGGACTACAACGTGGAATACGACGTGCAAAACATTGTCGACGAAAAGACCGAGTACGTTTTGGATTTGAAAGCGAAGACCGCAGCGGTGGCCTACGATAAGCTCAAGATGTGGATCGATAAGAAGACCGTTGTTCCCACCAAGATCGAGTGCTATGCCGCTACCGGTCTCTTGATCAAGACGCTCTATTTTAAGGAACGAAAGCCGTTCGAAAGCGTTCTGCGGCCGTCGATCATTGAGACCGACAGCCCACTCTACAAGGGCTATCAGTCACTGATGGCGTATGCCAACGTCAAAAAGCGGGTGGTTGCCGATGAAGTTTTTACGCTGGAGTTTTTACCCAAAGTCGAGACCGTCCGGTGAGCGGTGCTGATCGCTCTAACACTGCTGGTGTTCCTCTCGGTGCTGCTGCCAATACCCGAGATTTTTTCACAGGAACAGCCGCCAGCTGAGAGCAAGTTTCAGATCGACCTTTCGGAATTACAAAAGGAGGTCGACAAGGTCGCCGCCAAACCTTACCACTTAGGAGGCTTTCTAGAGTTTCAGCCGACGTTGTTCGGCATCGATCGCGACTCGGCCGTGTCGCGGGCGCGCTTTTTTCGAAACCCCCAAGATAGCCTCTTCGACCAGTATAATTTCCGCTTGCGTCTGGACGGAAGCTTCAAGAAAGATTGGTTCTCGGCTTTCTTCAAGACCGACACGCTCGTACGTAATGATTTTGAGGGATGGGACGAGGACACCAAGCTATTCGAAGCTTACGCATCGGCCAAGCCCAGTGACAATTTTATATTCGAAGCGGGCAAGAAGGTGATGAAGTGGGGCAAGGGCTACGCGTGGAATCCCGTGAGCTTCATCGACCGCCCGAAGAATCCCGAGGATCCGGAAGAGGCCTTAGAAGGAACCACGGTGGCGACCGCGGACTACGTTCAAAGCTTCGACGGCCCGCTGAAAACCTTGACGCTGACTACCGCGCTCATCCCGGTTTATGAGTATGTTAACGCGAAGTTCGGAGAACTGCGTCACGTGAATTTCGCTTCGAAGCTTTACTTATTGCTTTACGACACCGACATCGACTTGATGGTGTTGACCGGATCGAGCCGCACGACGCGTTACGGTTTCGACTTCTCAAAAAATCTCACGAGCAACTTGGAAATTCATGGCGAGTTTGCCGTCGTCAATAACCTCGACACCATGGCCATCGACGCAAACGGGCAGGGATACAAGACCCAATCCGATGCGCTTAGCTATCTCATGGGTCTGCGTTATTTGAGCGAACAGGAGACCACCTACTTTCTCGAATATTATCGGAACGGCGGCGGCTTTACTCGTACGCAGATCAAGGATTTCATTTCCTTTGTCGATCGCAGCTATGAAACCTTCCAAAACACCGGCAACGACAGCGGCTTAGTGCGCGCGTCGGCGCTGGTCGATGGTCCCTATGGTATGCCCAGTCCGGCGCGACATTATCTTTACTTTCGCGCCAGTCAAAAGGAGCCGTTCGATATCCTCTATTTCACGCCCGCCGTCACGTCGATCATGAACCTGACCGATGGGAGCCTGACGGTGATTCCCGAGCTTGCCTACAGCCCGATGACCAATTTGGAGTTGCGGTTTCGAACTCCTGTGTTGCTCGGCAAAGACGGTACGGAATACGGCGAGAAGCAAAACGACTATCGTATCGAGCTCCGGCTGCGATATCATTTCGGTTTCTGAAACACTTCTAGAGGGGCGCCGCCGCTCGCAGGGCGGTCGGTTGGTTATTCCCAGCCGAGCGGATCGTAGCCTTTCTCGCGCAGGCATCGATCGACGAAACCTTTATAAGCCGGGCTTGGGTTTTGTTTCCGCGTGAGACCGTGAATCAGGCCGCGCGTGATGCCAGCGGCCGCGCCGCCCGCAGCGCCCGCCGCTGCCCCCCTTCCGGCAGGCCCCAGGACGGCACCGCCGGCCGCTCCCGCCGCGGCGCCGATCGTGGCACTCGTGCCGCCTTCGACTGCGGCCCGCTCAGCTACGTCTCCACCGCGGCCACCGGAAGAGACGTATTGCTCCGCACGCTGCATGCATTCGTCGATATCGCGGTCGGCGCCGGCACTTCCGGCCCGTTTGAATTGTTCGTTCGGATAAACCAGCGGGCGTTGGGAGGCACAACCGATAAGGGCGATTGAAAAACTGACACAGGCGAGAAAGGATTTCTGCATCATCATGGCGCTAACTTTCTTGATTATTGACGAGCCGGCTCTCTTGATCGACGATTGATGTTAAGAAATATACCAACCAACGCTCCGCGGGTCTAATCTCCGAAAGTTTAGAACCGAAGCTCGGCGAGGCGGCTTTGTAACTCTCCGATCATGACAATTGGTTCTTGACGCACCGCTGTCATCTTGAACCGTCGCTACTACTCTGCCCTGGGTGTCCTGTCCCAGAAGTCCGTTACACCAGCCTTGATTTCCTAGCCGTCATACCGGCCAGGCCGGCATCCAGGTGTCGATTCCGGGTCACGCTAGCTTCGCCAGCTTGTCCGGAATGACGATCGAATTATGTCGCGAATTTCAGAGACACCACACTAGCGGAAATTTCAAAGGGTTCGTTCAAGAGATCAGTACAATCGCGACGCCGTTACCGCCTAGCAGGGTGATGAAAAACCCAAGTTACAGGCTGCTCAAAAAGATCTCAGAGCCGAGGCGCGCGAAGAATCGGCGAGCGGAGGCGTACTTACCGAGTACGTTGTAGCGAGACGATCGAGCGCAACGCAGGATATGAGTCTTTTTCATCAGCCTGCTAGGAGATGCGCAACATGATGTACTAGCTGAACAGAAAGTTTACGCGCCCACCGGGTGCATAAATAC